>JBFKVO010000031.1:0-7568 GCA_041639095.1 Candidatus Limnocylindrales bacterium
GCCGTTCCGTACCGGCCCGGCAAGAACGACCTGCTGGGGGCGACCCGGCGGGTCGACGCGGTCCTGCGCTCGGGCGGCGTCATCGGGATCGCGGGGGAGGGGAGGATCGGCCATCGCGAGTCCACGATGCATCCCCTCAGCGAGGGACCGGCGTACTTCGCCCTCCGCTCCGGCGTCCCGATCGTGCCGATCGCGATCAACGGGACGAGCTGGCTGCGATTCGGGCGGCGGATCCGGGTCCGGGTCGGCGAGCCGATCCCACCCGAGGGTCGGCCGACGCGCGAGGCGATCACGGCGCTCACGCGGCGCACCGAGGAGGCGATGCTCGCCCTGCTCGCCGACGCGCCGACGCTCCCGCCGCCGGGACGCATCGGCCGCTGGTTCACGGAGCTCTTCAATGAGTGGCCCGAGGGGTCGCGCCCGGACGGGCCGGAGGGGTCGCGCCCGGACGCGCCGTAGGGCCCTCTGGCATACTCTCGGGCGACCCGGACGACCCCAGAACCCCGCGCCGGGGAGACAGGAGATCCCGTGACCGCAGCCGGTCTGTCCGCCGACCCGCAGGAGTACCGCGCCCGCCTCGCCGAACAGCCCGACGAGCAGATCGACGCGTGGGCGAAGGAGCTCATGCGCGACATCACGATCCGGCGCGGCGTGCTCCGCGTCGTCGAGGAGTTCTGCCGCTCGGCACGGATCGACGAGCGAGAATTCGAACGGGTGTTCACATCGGGCGGCGGTCCGGCGGCGAGCATCGGTCGCGATCGCGAGGGCCGGCTGATGATCCCCGCGATCACCGTCCACGCCCTCGTGCCGGGCATCCGCTCGCAGGTCCCGGACGCGCGCGACCGGCTGATCGAGTACCTCGCCGTGAACTTCGAAGAGGTCGTATACGTCTGAGGCGCCGGCCGCCCGTCCGGCTCCCTCCCTCGCGGCCCGGGCCGCGGGCCTCCTCCGCCTGACCCATCCGTTCCCGACGGTCCTGACGTCGGCGCTCACCGGCGCGATCGCGGCCCTGGCCGGTGCCGACGCGCCGACCGCGGCGAGGCTCGGCGGGGCGATGTTCGCCTTGCAGGCGTCGATCGGCGCGCTGAACGACCTGGTCGACGCCCCCGCCGACCGCGTGGCGAAGCCGTCGAAGCCGATCCCGGCCGGGCTCGTGGCGGGCTGGGCGGCGGTCACCGTGGTGCTCCTCGGGTTCAGCGTCGGCATCGCGCTCGCGGCCGCCTCGGGGCCGGTCGTCACCGCGATCGCCCTCGCCGGTGTCGGGTCGGGCTACGCGTACGACCTCCGTCTCAAGGGGACCGCGTGGGGACCGCTCGCGTTCGCGGTCGGGGTGCCGCTCCTGCCCGCGTTCGCCTGGTACGGCGCGAGCGGGACGCTGCCGGCCCCGTTCGGCATCCTGCTCCCGGCCGGAGCGCTGGCCGGGCTCGGGCTCGCGCTCGCGAACGGGATCGGCGACGAGGAGGACGATCGCGAGGCCGGGACCGCCACGGCGGCGGGCCGCCTCGGCCGGCCGACCGCATGGCTCCTGCATGTCGCGGCCCTCGGCGCCGCATTGACCCTGGCCGCGATCGGGCTCGTCCTGTTCGAGGCTTCGGGGCCGGGCGTGATCGTCGCCGCGGGCGGGGGAGGGGTCGTCGTGCTCGGTGCCGTCGCGACGGGCACGGGCCGCCGGTCCGTGCGCCGCCACGGCTGGGAGGTCGAGGCGGTGGGGATCGGGGTCGTGGCGGCCGGCTGGGTCGTCGCCGTGGGCATCGGCGGTTGACGAGGCCGCGGCGGCCGGGCGCGATGCACACGGAGCGCACGGTGCCGGCGCGCACGGTCATCCCGGTGCCCACATGCACCGGACCACGGGACGGTCGCGGACCCGGACCAACGTCCCCCTAACGGGCTGGCCGGGCCCCTCGTTACCCTCGACGAGCACTCATCCCGGGGTCTTCCCGGCCGCTTCGATCAGCTGAGGTACATCGCGTGACCCACACCAGCCGCATGGCGCGCAGCATCGCGGTCGCCATGCTCACCCTGATCCTCGCCGTCGGCTTCGCCGCTGCGGCGGATCCGGAGGCCGCGACCGGCGGCCTCGAGCGCGCCGCCGAGGCGTCGGGCAAGACCGTCCCGGTCCGCGCCGGCCACGACGAGAACGCCGAGGAGCCGGCCGAGGAAGAGTCCACCGAGGACCCGGCCGCGCCCGAGACGACCACGACGAACGGCGAGCACCCGGAGAACCACGGGAAGTACGTGTCGATGGCCGCCCAGGCCGAGCTTCCCGAGGATTGCGACAACCGCGGCGCCTACGTCCGGATCGTCGCGATGAGCGACCTCGGCAAGAAGGGCGCCGAGCCGGGCGAGCTCCCGACTTCGTGCGAGGAGCCGGCCCCGGAGGCCACGTCGGGCGACACGACGGCCACGAGCGGCGCGAAGGTGAAGCCCGCCAAGCCGGCGCACGCGAAGGGCAAGGCCCTCGGCCACGATCGCTGAGCCTGCGCTCGGTCAGGCCGAGAACGTCGAAGCCGGCGCCTTCGAGGCGCCGGCTTCGTGATTCGCGGGACTCGTCGGTGCCGCGACCGCGTGTGCCGTCCTAGCTGGGCTCGCCGCTCCGGACCATCGCGATCGCGTTCTCGAGCTTGAGCTTCGCGATCGTCAGGTACTTCGCGAGGTTCGCCCGGTCGACCTCGGGGATGGATCGGGCGACGTCGGCGGCACGCAGAACGCCCACGAGCTCCTCGACCGCCTCGGCGAGCTGCTGCTTGGCGTTGATGAGCGAGTCGTCGGCGATCGCCCCGCCGCGCGGCCGGGCGTGTCCCGTCCAGGCGGCCTCGCTGGCGCCGGCGAGAGCGGCCTCGGTCGGCCCGGGCTCGTTCGCCGAGTCCGCGGCCCCTTCCGCTCCGGCATCCGCGGGCGCGCGCCGGGCGCGCCGTCCCTCGATCTTCTCGCGCAGCTTGATGAGCGTCAGCTCGCCGCGGGCGACCTGGCCACCGAGCCGCCTGCGCTTCTTCTCGTCGCCGACCTTCATCAGCTCGTACGCGTGCGAAAGGGTGTCTTTGCGCAAGGACACCAGTTCGCGGACGTCCTCGGGCGCGTCGGCGAGACGGAGGCGGTTCTCGAGATAGCCCTTGTCCTTGCCGAGCTTCTGGGCGAGCTTGCGCACGCTGTACCCGTGGTCGGTGACCATCCGCTCGTACATCGCCGCCTCGTCGAGCGGGGAGAGGTCCTCGCGCTGGAGGTTCTCGATGATCGAGATCTCGAGCGCCGTGTCGTCGTCGAGCTCCTCGACGAGGGCCGGGATCGACTCGAGCCCGGCTGCCTTCGACGCCCGCCAGCGACGCTCGCCGGCGACGAGCTGGTACTGGTTGTTGCCCAGCGGCCGGACGAGGATCGGCTGGAGGACGCCGTGCTCGCGGATCGATGCGGCAAGCTCCTGGAGCGTCACCTCGTCGAACGCAAGGCGGGGCTGTTCCGGGTTCGGTTCGATCCGATCGACCGGGATGATCCGGACGCCGGTCGCGCGACCGACGCGGTCGGGAGAGAGGAGGCTGATGATCGCCGGGGAGATCTCGCGCTCCTCGGACAGGCGGCGCGCTGCCGCGGCGCGGAAGTCCGGTCTAGCCAAGGTCCATCACCTCCCGCGCGAGCTCGCGATACGTCCGGGCGGCATCGCTCGCCCCCGCATAGACCGTGATCGGCCGACCCACGAGCGGCGCCTCGCCGAGCTTCACGGTGTTGCGGATGATGCTGGAGAAGACGTGGTGGTCGCCGACGACGCGCAACTCGTCGAGCATGTCGCGCGCGAGGTTCGTCCGGCCGTCGAAGAACGTCGGGAGCAAGCCGAGGATCCGCAGGTCGCGGTTCAGCTTGACGCGGATCTGGTTGATGAGCTTGACGAGGTTGTTGAGCCCCTTCATCGCGTAGTACTGCGTCTGCACCGGGATGATCACCCCGTTCGCCGCGATGAGGCCGTTGAGCGTCAGGAGCCCGAGGTTCGGCGGGCAGTCGATGATGATGTAGTCGTAGCGGCCGTCGGGCCGCGCCTCGAGCGCGTCGCGCAGGAGCGATTCGCGACCGAGGGCGGTGAACATCTCGCTCTCCGTCGCAGCAAGATCGATGTGGGCCGGCGCGACGTCGATTCCGTCGCTCTCCGTCTGGACGATGACGTCGTCGATCGGCAGCCGTCCCGACAGCACCTCGCACATCGAGCGATCGACGGTGTTGAGGTTGATGCCGAGGCCGGCGGTGAGATTCGCCTGCGGGTCCATGTCGATGCAGAGGACGCGGAGTCCCTCCTCGGCGAGCGCGCCCGCGAGGTTGATCGCCGTCGTCGTCTTCCCGACGCCACCCTTCTGGTTCGCGATGGCGATGACGTTCTTCACGGGAGGCATCACCTCGGTCGCCCCGACGCGGGGCGGAGTGGGGGAGGGTCTGACGGGTCCCATGCTACTCCAGTGGGTGCGCCGCGGGGCACCCGGGTTATCCACAGCAGTGCGGAGTTGTTCACCGTTTCTGTGGATATCGCGTGCTCCGGTGGACGACCCCCCACGGGCTAGAATGCCCGTGTCTTTGCACAAGGACAGCCGCCAGCGGAGGAGAGGGCGACGTGCCGACCAACGACGAACGCCGGGCGCGGCTCGCGGCGATGCGCGCTGAATCGAAGCTCGGCGGCGGCCCCGATCGCATCGAGCAGCAGCACGCCCGCGGGAAGCTGACCGCGCGCGAGCGGCTCGAACTCCTCCTCGACGCGGGATCCTTCGTCGAGCTCGACGCGTTCGTGACGCATCGATCGAGCGACTTCGGCCTCGATGAGCAGAGGATCCTCGGCGACGGCGTCATCACCGGACACGGGACGATCGATGGGCGCCTCGTCTTCGTCTTCAGCCAGGACTTCACGGTCTTCGGCGGTTCGCTGTCGGAGGCGTACGCCGAGAAGATCGTCAAGGTCATGGACCTGGCGATGCGCGTCGGGGCGCCGATCGTCGGGCTGAACGATTCGGGCGGCGCGCGGATCCAGGAGGGCGTGGTCTCGCTCGGTGGATACGCCGACATCTTCTATCGCAACACGCGCGCGTCCGGTGTCGTCCCGCAGCTGTCCGTCGTCCTGGGTCCGTGTGCCGGTGGCGCGGTCTACTCGCCGGCGATCACCGACTTCACGGTGATGGTCGAGGGCACGAGCTACATGTTCGTCACCGGGCCGAACGTCGTGAAGGCGGTCACCCACGAGGACGTGGACGCGGAGCGGCTCGGCGGCGCGACGACGCACACGACGCGGAGCGGGGTCGCACACCTCGCGGCCGCGGACGAGGCGGAGGCGCTGTCGCTCGCGCGCAGGATCCTCGGTCATCTGCCGCAGAACAACCTCGGCGAGGCGCCGCGGGTCGCGGTCTCGGACGCGCGCGACCGGATGGACGCGGAACTCGACGACATCGTCCCCGACGATCCCTCGAAGCCGTACGACATGCGCGAGGTCATCGATCACATCGTCGACGACGGCGCGTTCCTCGAGATCCAGCCCGGCTGGGCGCAGAACATCATCATCGGGTTCGCCCGGCTCGACGGCCGCTCCGTCGGCATCGTCGCGCAACAGCCGGCCGTCCTCGCCGGCGCGCTCGACATCGACGCGTCGACGAAGGCGGCGCGGTTCGTCCGGACCTGCGATGCCTTCAACGTCCCGCTCGTCACCTTCGTCGACGTCCCGGGCTTCCTGCCCGGCGTCGGCCAGGAGCACGGCGGGATCATCCGTCACGGCGCGAAGCTCCTCTTCGCATACTGCGAGGCGACCGTTCCGAAGCTGACGGTCATCACCCGCAAGGCGTATGGCGGCGCGTACGACGTCATGAGCTCGAAGCATGTCGGCGGCGACATGAACTTCGCGTGGCCGACGGCGGAGATCGCGGTCATGGGCGTCGAGGGCGCCGTGAACATCATCTTCCGCGACCGGATCGCCGCGGCGAAGGACCCGGCGAAGGAGCGCGCGAAGCTCGTCGAGGAGTACGAGGCGCAGTTCGCGAACCCGTACGTCGCGGCGGCCCGCGGCTACGTGGACGACGTGATCTTCCCGCGCGAGACGCGTCCGCGACTTATCGCCGCGCTCGACATGCTCGCCGACAAGCGCGCCTCGAATCCCCCGAAGAAGCACGGCAACATCCCGCTGTGACCGGGAGAGCGAAGACGAGCGGGAGGACGAAGGCGGCCACGAGTCCGAGCGCCGCGTCGGTCGCTTCCGCGCGGGCGTCTTTGCGCAAAGACAGGGCAGGGGAGGGGCCGCCGTTCGGGCGGATCCTCGTCGCGAACCGCGGCGAGATCGCGCTGCGGATCATCCGCGCGGCGCGCGAGCTCGGGATGGAGACGGTCGCGGTCTTCTCCGACGCGGACGCGCGCAGCGCCCACGTCCGCGCTGCCGACCTCGGGGTCCGGCTCGGACCCGCGCCCGCGACCGAGAGCTACCTCCGGATCGACGCGGTGGTGGACGCCGCGGTGCGGACCGGCGCCGAGGCGGTCCATCCCGGCTACGGGTTCCTGGCGGAGCGGGCCAACTTCGCGCGCGCCATCGAGGACGCGGGGATCGCCTTCGTCGGCCCGTCATCGGCGGCGATCGCCGCGCTCGGCGACAAGCTCGCGGCGCGGCGGCTCGCGGCCGAGGCCGGCGTCCCGGCCGTCCCGGGTACCCTCGAGCCGGCGCCGGTCGCCCGGCCCGACGAGGTCGAGGCTGTCCTCGAGGCCGCTGACGAGATCGGCTTCCCGCTCCTCGTCAAGGCCGCCGCGGGTGGCGGCGGGCGGGGGATGCGGCGGGTCGAGCGCCGGGAGGATCTCCCCGCGGCGCTGGCAGCCGGGGCCGCGGAGTCGGCGTCGGCCTTCGGCGACGGGTCGGTCTATCTCGAGCGCGAGGTCCGGCCCGCGCGGCACATCGAGGTCCAGCTCATCGGCGACGGGGCCGGCACGATCGTCGCCCTCGGCGAGCGCGACTGCTCGCTCCAGCGCCGGCACCAGAAGCTCGTCGAGGAGGCACCAGCCCCGGGTCTTTCGCTGGACGAGCGGCGCGACCTCCACGCGATGGCCGTGCGCCTGGCCGCCGCCGCGGGGCTCACGAATGCCGCCACGGCCGAGTTCCTGTTCGATCCCGAGCGCCGCTTCTGGTTCCTCGAGGTGAACACGCGCCTCCAGGTGGAGCACGGCGTCACGGAGCTCGTGGCCGACGTGGACATCGTCCGCGAGCAGTTCCAGGTCGCCGCGGGCCGGCCGCTGTCGGCGGTGATCCGCGAGGCGGCGGAGCGGGCCGCGGAGCCGGTGCGGCATGCGATCGAGGTGCGGATCGCGGCGGAGGATCCGGCCCGCGCGTTCGTGCCGGCGCCGGGGAGGATCGGCCGCTGGGCGATGCCGGCGGGTCCCGGGATCCGCGTGGACGCGGCCGTCGAGGCCGGTGAACGCGTGCCGCCGGACTACGACCCGATGATCGCGAAGCTGCTCGTCGTGGACGGGACCCGCGAGACGGCGATCGACCGCCTCGCCCGCGCCCTCGCCGAGTGCGAGGTGACGGGCATCCAGACGACGCTGCCGTTCCACGCGTTCGTGGCCGGCCATCC
>JBFKVO010000032.1:0-7535 GCA_041639095.1 Candidatus Limnocylindrales bacterium
CGGACGTCGCGATCGAGGCCTCGGATGTCACGCTCGTCGGCGGCGACCCGCGCGGGGTCGCGGCCGCCATCGGGCTGTCACGGGCGACGATGCGGACGGTCCGCCAGAACCTCGTCTGGGCGTTCGGCTACAACGTCCTGCTCATCCCGGTCGCGATGGGGATCCTGTATCCCGCGTTCGAGGTCCTCCTCAACCCGGCGATGGCCGCCGGCGCGATGGCGCTGTCGTCGGTCGCGGTCGTCACGAACTCGCTCCGGCTGCGCCGGTTCGATGCCCGCCCCGGGGCCTCCCGCGGCGACCTGCGCGGCTGGGTCCCGCGCCTCCGCGAGGCCTCGTTCCTGGCCGCGATCGCGCTCGCCTCGGTGGGGGTCGTCGGCGTCGTCGTCGCGGCCGACCGGGCGATCGACGCCGGTGCGCAGCGGGTCGAGGTGCACGCCGCGGATCTGCGCTTCGAGCCGGCCGAGGTCCGCGTCGAGGCCGGATCGTTCGTCGTCATCGAGTTCACCAACGCCGATCCGATCTTCCACGACTGGAGCGTCCAGGGCCTCGCGAACGTCGACGCCGCCGCTCGCCCCGGCCAGACGCAGCACATCCGGGTGCTGCTCGACACGCCCGGCACGTACGAGGTCATCTGCACGGTGCCCGGCCACGCCCAGGCGGGGATGCGCGGCACCCTCGTCGTCGAGGCGCCGGGCCGCTAGCGCACCGGTCCCCGAAGCCGGCGCCGGCCGTTCCTTCAGACCCCCACGCGACCCTCGTCCACGAGGTAGCGGAGGAACCGCAGCCGCTCGATCTCGCGGACGCTCCAGCCGCTCTCGACGGGCGGCAACCCGACCGCCACCGCGGTGACGTTCCCGGCCTCGGTCGGGGTCAGCCCGGCGATGAGCAGCCGGCGGTAGATCGCGCGGGGCGCCGCCGTCGTTCGCGGCTCCGTGATCGTCGGGCTGCGCCGGCGCGTGCCTCGGCGGGTGGTCGTCGCCATCGTCGTCCTTCGTCCTTCGTCGGTGTCGGTCGTGCCCGGTGCCGTTCGGCTCCGGTACGAGGACGAGGCTCGGCCTGAGGCGACGACGCGGCATCGGGCTCGGGTCCGGGGGGACGCGTCCACACGACTCAGATGTCGTGCCGAGCGCGGTGAAGCGGCTCAGACAGCCGGCGCGGGGCGCTGGATCAGACGATCGCGGCGACGACGACGAGGCCGGCCACCGCGGCGACCGCCGCGACGAGCGCCGCCCAACCGCCCGCGCGCCGGCCGAACCCGTGCGGCGACGTGAGCTGGCCCGCCACCGCCCCGACGGCCGCGGCGGGAAGCGCGAGGAGCACGGCGAGGATGCCGGCCGCCAGGGCGACCCCCGTAGCGCCGACCTGGACCGGCGCGCCGGCGACGAGCGCGGTGACGTCGGCCGCCACGAGGAAGGCGACGATGGCCCCGAGGATCGCCTCGGAGCGGGTGGCCGCCATCGCCGCCGTGTAGCCCACCGGGACCACCGCGAGCGCGACCACGGATGGCGCGAGCACGAGCGCGCCGGTCGCCCCGTGCGGGAGCGCCCACAGCTCCGAGCCGGCGGTCATCCGCGCTCCGACGAGGTTCCCGATCGCCACGAGCGCGGCGACGATCGCCGCTTCGAGGGCGCGGCGAAGCCAGCGCGGGATCCGGAATCGCGTCACGTCCGGCATCCTACACTCAGCTCATGGACCACTCGCCGGACGCGTCACGATCGCCCGCGGCGCCGCCGGGGTCGCGCGTGGCCGTCCCCGACGATCCGCGCGACCTCCCCGGTGACTTCCGGTGCCGCCTCGAGGTCCCGGTCCGGTTCGCCGACACGGACGCGATGGGCCACGTGAACAACGCGAACTACCTGACCTACTGCGAGATCGCGCGCGTCGCCTACTACGAGGCCGTCAGCGGGCGACCCCTGCCGGTCGGGGTCCACGGCGCCAGCGAGGGGATGATCCTGGCCGAGGCGCGCATCACGTACCGCTCGCCGGCCTTCTATGGCGAGACCCTCGTCGTCGAGACGCGCGCGACGCGCCGCGGCCGCACGAGCTTCACGCTCGAGCATCGGATCACGGCCCCCGACAGCAGGTACGGGCCGGCACGCCTCGTCGCCGTCTCGGAATCGGTCCTCGTGATGTACGACTACACGGCCGAACGCCCGATCCCGATCCCGCCCGACATCGCCGCCGCGATGGACGCGTTCGAGGGCCGCGACCTGGGGGCATGACGAGGCCCGCTCGGCGAGCGCCGCGCGGGCCCCGTGTCGCGGATGTGGTACGGGTCAGCGCACGGACACGTGCAGCGACCCCCAGTTGAGATCGTCGGGGAAGCCGCCGATCTGGACGTAGTACGTGACGCCGGCCACGGATGGCCAGCTGATCTTCGACTGGAGCGTCCGCCCGATCGGATCGAGCGGGACGTCGTCGACGCACGCGCCGGCCACCGGAGCGTAGCCGCCAGCGCCGTTGGCGGTGTAGGCCGCGGCGACGGTGTCGAAGGCGCTACCGGCCGTGTCCACCGTGATCGTCCCGCCGGTGCCCGTGACCTTGTACCAGAGCGTCTTGATCACCGGCACTGCGAAGAGCGTCCCATCGGGCTCGGTGAACGACAGGCATGCGTACGGGGCCTCCATGTCGTAGGCCGCGTTCTTCGTCTGCTCGGCGAGGTTCGTCCCGGGCGCGACGAGCTTCGCGCCGGCCGGCAGATCGTTCGACGGGGCCTTGCCGGTCGGTCGCGGGACCCGGGCCGGGCGGAAGACGACCTTCGACGTCCCGTCCGTCAGCACGCAGGCGTCGAGGCTGAACGTCACGCGCTGCGCGAGCGCGCCTGCCGCGGGGAACGTGATCGACCCGGAGACGTCGAAGACGTCAGCGCTGACGCGCACCCTGCCCGTCGCTCCCCGGAGGCTGTAGTCGCCCCGCACGCCGGTCGCCGCGACGTTGATCGAGAGTGTCGCCTGGACACCCGTCAGGTCGCCGATCGTCGAGTCGTAGACATCGAGTACCGCCGCGGCGGAGCCGCTCGACAGGTCGACGATCCCTGAACCCTCCTGGAAATCGAAGTCCGAGACCGGGACGAACACGTTGACGTAGACGTTCGCGAGGTCTGACGTGTCCGCGAAGAGGAAGGCCGTGTGGCCAGCCCCGTCCTCGAGCGCGCAGCCGATCGAGTTGAACGTGAACCGGTTCGTGTACGCCGCCGGGTTCGTGTCGAAGAAGCTGATCGTCAGATCCTCGCCGGCACAGGTGTCCACGAGCGAGAAGACGATCGACCCGGGGAGGGTGAGGGTCCCGGCCGTGATCCGCAGCGGCTGGACCGTGCCACTCGCCCGGTGCTGCCTGTTCCCGTCGCGGAACCGGTCGTCGAACGTCCACGGGTCTCCGTCACGCTCCATCGTCGCGGCCACGAACGCCTGGCCGGCCGGGTCGCCGTTCGTGTCCACGAGAGGGATCGTGGCGGCCAGCGCGGACCCGTCGAAGCTCACCGAGACGGGGCTGTCCCAATCGCGCATCAGGGTGATCGGGCCCTCGAACGGCTCGACGCCGACCTCCCAGAACGCAAGCCAGGCATCCGGGCCCCAGCGCTCGGACGTGCTGACGTACAGGTCGACCGACCCGGCCGACGAGGTGAGCGCGCCGAAGCAGTACAGGCTGACCGAGTGGTCGGTCCCTCGGCTCGCGCGTCCGCCGAGCACTGCCGTCGGCGCGACGAGCGTGACGAGCACGAGCAGCACGAGCAGACGGAGCGCCCACGCGCGGCGCCCGGTCACGGCATCCATCGCAGCCCCCCCTACCTTTCTGTATCCCGCCGGAACGATGCCGGCTCACCGCGGCACAGTGGACTCCGACCGTCATCGCGGCGTCTCGGCCGGCCCTCCACCCGGAAGGTCTCGCCGTCCGGGCCTCAGCGCGTCAGCACGACCCGGAGGCGCCAGACCGCGAGGCCGAGGAGCACGGCCGCGAACGCAAGCAGGACGCCCACCTGCGGCATGACGCCGACGAACGTCGCGTCGCGGCCGGCGAGGGCGCGCAGCCCGTCGAGGGCCCACGCGTGCGGCGTCAGGCGGCTGACCGTCTGCATGACCGGCGGGAAGAACTCGGACGGGACCATGCAGCCTCCGGCGGCCCCCAGCAGCATCCCCCCGACCACTCCGAACGACCCGGCCTGCTCCGGGTTCGTCGCGACCGCGCCGATCAACATCGCCGCGCCGGCGCCGACCAGGGCGAAGGCGACGACGACGGCAGCCGCGCCGGCGAGCTCGCCCCAGACGACGCCGAAGGCGACCGACGATGCGACCACGATGATGAGTGCCTGTGTCAGCGCGACGGCGAACCGGCCGAGGAACTCCCCGACGAGGATCGTCGCGACGGACGTCGGCGTGGACAGCATCCGGCGTGACACGCCGAGCGTCCGGGTGAGGATCAGCTGGGTGGCGCCCGTGAGCGACGTCAGGAAGACGAACAGCACGAGCTGGCTCTGGGCGCCGAGCGTGAAGCCGAGGAGCGCCGCCGGGAAGACCTCCTCGCCCGCCGTCTCGGTCGACACGCGGAGGTCGGGCAGAGCGGCCGCGACCCGTCGGACGTCGTCGAGCCGCGCGCCGGCGGTCCCGCCGGCTTCCGCTGCCACGAAGCGGGCCGCGCGGACCTCGGCCGCCTGCGCGGCGACGAGGGCGCGGACGGTCGTTTCGAGCCCGATCCCGACCGATCCGCCCTCGACGAGGTACTCGATCGCGACGTCCTCTCCCGCCCGGAGGCGCTCGTCGTAGCGGTCCGGCAGCGCGATCCCCGCGTCGACGGTGCCGCGCTCGACCGCGTCGATCCACGCCGTCCGGTCCGTGAAGCGTGTCCGCTGCCACGGTTCCTGGAGCCGGTCGAACGAGGCGATCAGGGCGTCGCCGAGCGGACCGGGATCGGTCGCGAGCACGCCGATCCGCGGGCTGAACCCGCCGGCGAACTGGAGCCCGATGACGAGGACGAGCAGGATCGGCAGGAGGACGACGAAGAACAGGCCGAGCCGGTCGCGGCCGAGCCGGACGAGGTTGGCGCGGGCGATCGCGAGCGCCTTCACCGGCCGACCACGATCCGCGCGGCGCGGAGGAGCCCGACCGCGCCGGTGACGATCCCGATCGCGAACAGCGCGGCGATCGGCACGAGGACGGCGGAGATCCCGGCGTCCGGCGGCGCGAGGTCGCCGATGCCCCGCAGGAACCACGCATGCGGCGTCAGCACGCTCGCCTGCTGGAGGAACTCCGGGCCGCGGGACACTGGGAAGAACGCTCCGCCGAGGATGGCCAGGACCATCGCCGCGATCGAGTTCCAGTTGCCGGCCTGCTCCTCGGTCCGCGTCAGCGTCGTGATCAGGGCGGTGATCCCCATCGCCGACACGACGACGCCCAGGACGAGCAGGGACACGGCCGCCGGATCGCCCCAGCGCGCCCCGAGCAGGAGGCTCGAGGCGACGACGAGGACGGTCATCGATCCGGCGGCGAGGACGAACGTGGCGAGCGCTTTCCCGAGGACGATCGCCCACGCGGGGACGGGCGCCGCCGCGATCCTCGACAGCGTGCCGGTACGTCGCTCGCCGAGCAGGCTCAGAACGCCGAACTGGGCCGTGAAGAACAGGAAGAAGACCGCCATCGACGCGGCGTAGAACGTCGCGCTTCCCGCCTGCCGCGAATCAGCCGTCGTGCCGACGATGTCGATCGGAACGCGGGTCCGCTGCGCCCGCTCCGCGAGCTCGGTCGACCGCGCCGGATCGGGCACACTCCCCTCGACGACGATCGTCGTGGCGACCGCCAGCCGGATCGCGGCCAGCTCGTCGATGAATCCGGACGCGACCGACGTGGCGACCTGCGTCGCGAGGTTCGCGTCGACGTTGCCGACGACCACGATCTCCGCCGCCACCCCGGCGACGACGGCGTCGCTGAATCCCGCCGGGATCACGATCGCCGCATCGACGGCACGCGCTGCGACCCGGTCCCGGGCGACGGCCTCGGACGGCAACTCCACGAGCTCGGCGACCCCGGCGTCGACGAGTCCCGCGAGCGGTCCGGCGCGGAACGCCGCAGCGAGCGGGCCCCGGTCCGCGTCGACGACCGCGTAGGTCACCTGGAAGGCACCGGCTCCGGTTGGGATGAGCAGCGCGAACATCGCCGCGAGGCCGAACGGCGCGACGATGGCGATCGCGATCGCCGAGCGGTCGCGGATCCGCTGGCGGAGGTCCTTGGCGGCGATCGCGAGCGCGGCGCGCATCGTCGACCGTCAGTCGCGCAGCGCGCGGCCGGTCAGGTGCAGGAAGACGGCCTCGAGGTTCGGCTCGACGACCTCGACCGCGCTCACCGACAGGCCGGCGTCCGACGCCGTCCCGAGGAATCGGGCCAGGTTCCCGCGCGCGTCGTCGACGATGAGCTCAAGGCCGCCGTCGGCCGGCGTGGCCTCGACGACCCCGTCGAGTCCGGCGAGCGCCGCCGCGGCCGCCGGCAGGTCGCCCGTCGCGGCCAGGTTCACCGTGTCGCGCTGACCCACGAGCGACACGAGCTCGCGACGCGTCCCCTCGGCCTGGATCCGCCCCTCGTCGATGATCCCGACCCGGTCGCAGAGCCGCTCGGCCTCCTCCATGTAGTGCGTCGTGTAGAGGATCGCCATGCCCTCCCGGCCGAGGGCCTCGACCGAGGCGAGGATCGCGTTCCGGCTCTGCGGGTCCACGCCGACCGTCGGCTCGTCGAGGACGAGCAGGCGCGGCCGGTGGAGCAGGCCGATCGCGATGTTCAGGCGTCGCTTCATCCCGCCCGAATACTGGTCGGTGCGGTCGCCGCCCCGGTCCGCAAGATCGACGATCTCCAGCACCTCGTCGATCCGGGCCCGCGCGGCCCCGCCACTCAGGCCGTACAGCCGCGCGAAGAAGGCGAGGTTCTCGCGCGCCGTGAGATCCGGGTAGATCGCCAGGTCCTGGGGCACGTAGCCGATCGCGGCGCGTGCCGCCGGCGTCCCGACGTCGACCGGCGTTCCGGCGACTTCGACCGTGCCGCCGTCCCGGACGAGGATCCCGCAGATCATCGAGATCGTCGTCGTCTTCCCGGCGCCGTTCGGCCCGAGAAGACCGTACGTCTCGCCCGCAGCGATCGTGAACCCGACGCCGTCGACGGCCACGCGCGAGCCGTAGCGCTTGCGCAGATCGGAACATGCGAGCACGGGTGGCGCGGTCGCGCCGTGCACGACTGCGGGCTCGGTCATCACATCCCCCCGAGCGTACAGGTCGGCGACCGGCGCCGGTCCAGTGCCGTTCGGCACGGCCTGACGGGTCGTCCCGGACGCCGGGACGGCTGCGCGTCCCGATCAGGCCGCGAAGCGGCGGAAGACGGCGACCGCGTTCTGGCCGCCGAAGCCGAAGCCGTTGATGATCGCGGTGTCGACCGTCGCCTGGCGCTTCGCGTTCGGGACGTAGTCGAGGTCGCACTCCGGGTCGGGGTTCTCGAGGTTGATCGTCGGCGGGATCCAGCCGTCGCCGATCGCGCCGATCGCGGCGATCCCCGCGACCGACC
>JBFKVO010000033.1:0-7479 GCA_041639095.1 Candidatus Limnocylindrales bacterium
CGGTGCGCGGCGCGGCCCCACCAGGGCCCTTGCGACCCGGGCGGGTGAAGGCGCGGATACGGCGGTGATGGGTCGGCGCGACGAGGATCGCGACGTGCGCACTCGATCGCAGCGGACCGGTGACGCCGCCGAGGAGCTCGTGGCGGACCGCCTCGCCGCGGCCGGCTGGACCGTCCTCGGCCGCAACGTTCGCGTCGGGCGGGCGGAGCTCGACCTCGTGGCGCTCGACTGGGGCCCGCCAGCGGCGCTCGTCGTCGTCGAGGTCCGGGCTCGTCGGACGCGGGACTTCGGGCTGCCCGAGGAGACGATCCACGCGGTCAAGCGTCGGCGCGTCCGCGATGGTGCCCGAGCCCTGCACGAGCTCGGGGCACTGCCGGACGGGACCGTCGTCCCGCGTCTCCCGCTGCGGATCGACCTCGCGGTCGTGGAGCCCCCACGCGTGCACGGCGGCCCGCCGACCGTCCGGCACCACCGGGCCGCGCTCTGATCCCCCGGATCGAACGTCCGCGCGCCGGGCGCGCTCGGTCGCCGATCGGGCGCGAAGGGACCCTGTGCTACACTCCGCCCGGCCGCGGGCCCCCCGCGACCATGGCGATCGCCCGAGCCCGCACGGCGGGCCGGAGCTCACACGCGGACCGATCCCGGAGGGAACGGTGCCGGACACGACCACCCGGTTGGGTGGCCCCGTCGTCCGGTCCCCGCCGGGTGCCGCGGAGGTACGAACCGAACAGGAGGTCCTTCACCGTGCCGTCCGTCTCGATGCGGCAGCTGCTCGAAGCCGGGGTCCACTTCGGCCACCAGACGCGCCGCTGGAACCCCAAGATGCGCCCGTTCATCTTCGCGGAGCGCAACGGGATCCACATCATCGACCTCGCGCAGACCGCGCAGCGGCTCGAGGTCGCTCTCGACGCCGTGCGCGAGACCGTCGCCCGTGGCGAGCACGTCCTGTTCGTCGGGACGAAGAAGCAGGCCCACGAGCCGATCGCCGAGGAGGCGACCCGGGCCGGCATGCCGTACGTGAACAAGCGCTGGCTCGGCGGCATGCTCACCAACTTCGTCACGATCAAGAAGCGGATCGGCCTTCTCGAGCAGCTCGAGGCCCGCCAGCAGGCGGGCGACTTCGAGCGGATGACGAAGAAGGAGGCCGCGAAGCTGAGCGAGGATCTGACCCGCCTCGAGGCGACGCTCGGCGGGATCCGCAAGATGAAGCGTGTGCCCGGCATGGTCTTCATCGTCGATCCGCACCGCGAGCGGATCGCGATCACCGAGGCGAACAAGCTCGAGATCCCCGTCGCGGCGACCGGCGACACGAACGTCGACCCCGACGAGATCGACTACATCATCCCCGCGAACGACGACGCGATCCGCTCGATCCGGCTCCTCTGCCAGCTCGTCGCGGATGCGGCGATCGAAGGCGCGCGGGAGCGTGGGGCCCGGGCGGCGGTCGAGGTCGAGACGGAAGCCGTCGTCGCGGAGCCGGAGGAGTACGGCGACGTCGAGGCGACCGACGAGCTCGTCGCCGCCCTCGCCGGCGGTGCCGCGCTCACGTTCGAGCCCGACGAGGATGACCTCCTCCCCGGCGTGCGCGAGGAGCCGGACGAGCCGGTGGCCGAGGCGACGCCCGACGACATCGCGGCCGAGCTCGCGCGCGAGGCCGCCGAGAAGGCCGAGACGGAGGCAGGCTGAGGCCTCGGGGCCGCGGCGCCGAACCATCCCCACGAACCAACGGCGCGACCCGACGACGGGCGCGCGGACGAACAGGAGTCGACGAACCAGCATGGCGGACATCTCGGCCGAGACGGTCAAGGAACTGCGGGAGCGCACGGGCGCGGGCTTCATGGACTGCAAGCGCGCCCTGACCGAGACGGGCGGCGACCTGGAGGCGGCCGTCGCGCTGCTCCGCGAGCGCGGGCTGGCAGCCGCGGCGAAGAAGGCCGGGCGCGAGGCCCGCGAAGGCCTCGTCTCGAGCTACATCCATACCGGTGGGCGCGTCGGCGTGCTCATCGAGGTGAACTGCGAGACGGACTTCGTGGCCCGGACCGAGGAGTTCCAGCGGCTCGTCCGCGACCTCGCGATCCAGGTCGCGGGGCTCGCGCCGCTGTACGTGGACGTCGACCGCATCCCCGAGGCCGACCTCGAGGCGAAGAAGGCCGAGCTCGCCGCGGACGAGAGCGTGGCGAAGAAGCCGGAGCACATCCGCCCCCAGATCGTCGAGGGGCAGCTGAAGAAGTGGTACGCGCAGGTGTGCCTCTTCGAGCAGCCCTTCCGCGACGAGGAGCGCACCGTGCGCGAGCTCGTCACCGAGAGGATCGCGACGATCGGCGAGAACATCCGCGTCCGACGGTTCGTCCGCTACGCGCTCGGGGAGGAGCTGTGACCGAGGTCCGGCCCGCAGCGACCGCGTCCGACGGCCGGACGGTCCGTTACCAGCGGATCCTCCTGAAGCTGTCCGGCGAGGCGCTCCTCGGCGACCGGCAGTACGGCGTCGATCCCGCGTTCTGCGCGTCGATCGCCGCGCAGGTCGCGAAGGTGCACGACCTCGGCGTGCAGGTCGGGATCGTGGTCGGGGGCGGCAACATCTTCCGCGGCCTCGCGGCCGCAGCGGGCGGCATGGACCGCGCCACCGGCGACTACATCGGGATGCTCGCGACCGTCATGAACGGCCTCGCGCTCCAGGATGCGCTCGAGCGCGCCGGCGTGCCGACGCGCGTGATGAGCGCCATCGCGATGAACGAGGTCGCGGAGCCGTACATCCGCAGACGCGCCGTCCGCCACCTCGAGAAGGGGCGCGTCGCGATCTTCGTCGCCGGCACCGGCAACCCGTACTTCACGACCGACACGGCGGCGGCGCTGCGTGCGGTCGAGATCGGTGCCCAGGTGCTCCTCAAGGCGACGAAGGTCGACGGCGTCTACGATGCCGACCCGATGCGCCACCCGAAGGCCCGCCGGTACGATTCGCTCGTCTACGCCGACCTGCTCCGTGATCAGCTCAAGGTCATGGACGCGGCCGCGGTCTCGCTGTGCATGGAGAACGACCTGCCGATCGTCGTGTTCGACCTGACCGAGGCAGACAACATCCTCCGCGTCGCGATCGGGGAACCCGTTGGTACCCTGATCACGGCCGAAGCCGACGCCACGGGAGGTGCCAGCCGATGAGCGCCGAGATCATCTCGACCGCCGACGCCAAGATGGCGCGCGCCGTGGAGGCGATGGAGCGCGACTTCGTCGCGGTCCGCACCGGCCGCGCGTCGACCGCGATCGTGGAGCGCCTGCACGTCGACTACTACGGGACGCAGACGCAGCTCAACCAGCTCGCCGGGATCAGCGTCCCGGAGGCGCACCAGATCGTCATCCAGCCGTGGGACCGGAGCGTTCTCGGCGCGATCGAGAAGGCGATCATCAAGAGCGACATCGGTCTCACCCCGAATGTCGACGGCACGGTCGTCCGGCTGAACATCCCGCCGCTCACCGAGGAGCGTCGCAGGGAGATCGTCAAGCTCGTCCACAAGCGTATGGAGGAGGCACGCGTCGAGATCCGCAACTTCCGTCGCGAGGCCGCCGAGGCACTGAAGAAGGCCGAGCGCGACGGGGACGTGGGCGCGGACGAGGCGCACCGGTTCCTCGACCTGCTCCAGAAGACGACCGACCGCCACGTCGCCGAGGTGGATTCGCTGGGGGCCGCGAAGGAAGAGGAGGTCCTCGAGGTCTAGTGGGTCACGGACCCGTCGCCCGCCCGACCGACGCGCCCCCATCCGCGCACGCGAACCGCGCCGCCGTCCCCGGACCGGCGAACGGCGCGTCGAGCGACGACGAGCCGGAGCTCCTCGCGTCCCCGACGGAGACCCCGCGCCACGTCGCGATCATCATGGACGACAATCGCCGCTGGGCGCGGCGGCGCGGCTCCGCCGACCTGGAGGGTCACGCCGCCGGCGTCGAGGCGATCCGGGCGATCCTCAAGCACGCGGTGCGGCGCGGGATCGCCATGCTCACCCTGTACGCGTTCAGTCGCGAGAACTGGGCGCGCGGAGACGACGAGGTGAGCGGCCTGTTCGAGCTGCTCGAGGCGGCGATCCGCGACGAGACCGCGGAGCTCCGGGCGCAGGGCGTCCGGATCGGGCTGCTCGGCCGGCTCGACGAACTCCCGCCCGAGACGCGCCGCTCCATCGGCGAGGCTCTCGACGAGACCGCCGGCGGGACGCGGCTCCAGCTGAACATCGCGTTCAACTACGGGGGCCGGACCGAGATCGTCGACGCGGTGCGCCGGCTCATCGCGTCGGGGCGGCGGCCCGAGGAGATCGACGAGGCGGCCGTCTCCGGAGCGCTCTACACGGCCGGCATGCCCGACCCGGATCTGATCGTCCGCACGGGCGGGGAAGAGCGGATCTCGAACTTCCTCATCTGGCAGAGCGCGTACGCCGAGTTCTACACGACCGAGGTCCTCTGGCCGGACTTCGGCCCCGACGCCCTCGACGCGGCCCTCCTCGAGTTCGCCCGCCGGACCCGCCGGTTCGGGCGCTGAGCCGCGGCCCGGTGCTCCAGCAGCGGGCGGCGAGCGCCGCGGTCCTCGTCCCCGCCACGGTCGCGGTCGTCTGGTTCGGGGGTTTCGTCCTCGCTGCTGCGGTCGCGATCATCGCTGCGCTCGCAGCCGTGGAGGTGTTCCGCCTTCTGCGGGCCGCGGTTCACCCCTCGCTGCCGATCCTCGGCGTCGTCCTCGTCCTCGTCGTCGTCCTCGATGCCGCGGCGCCGCCCTTCGTCGAGGGGAGCGGGCTCCTGCTCGGCGCCGTCGCCGTGCTCCTCATCGGGGTCGGCGCGCTGACGCGACCGGACCCGCGCGAGGGACTCGCCACCTGGGCGACGACCGTGTTCGGGGCGCTGTACGTCGCGATGCTCGCGTTCGTCGTCCGCATCGAGGTTGCCGCGCCCGCGCTCGCGGGCGACGCGCCGCTCGCCGGGCTCGGTGCCGAGCGTACATGGCTGGCGCTCCTCATCCTGACGGTCTGGTCGTTCGACACCGGCGCGTACGTCGTCGGGAAGCGGATCGGCCGGCGGCCGTTCATGCACCACCTGTCCCCGAACAAGACCGTCGAGGGGCTCGTCGGCGGGATCGTGACCGTGGCCGTCGTCGGACTGCTGCTCCACCTCGCGATGGGCCTGCCCGCGCTCGCCGGCATCGTGTTCGGGCTCCTCGTCGGGGCGGCCGCGCAGGCCGGCGACCTCGCCGAGTCGATGCTGAAGCGCGCGGCTGGGGCGAAGGAGTCGGGCTCCCTGATCCCTGGCCATGGCGGGATGCTGGACCGCGTGGACTCGTTCCTGTTCGCGGCGCCGGTCGTCATGCTCTATCTCGTCGCGACGACCGGGTGACCGGGAGCCCTCCAGCGTGACGGCGATGCGGGACGATGGCGCGACGGTCGGCGTCGCGGTGCTCGGGTCGACCGGGTCCATCGGTCGCCAGGCCCTCGACGTCCTCGCCCGGGCGCCGGAGCGGTTCCGCGTCGTCGCCCTCGCCGCCGGGTCGCGTGTGGCCGAGCTGCGCGAGCAGGTCGCCGCCGTCCGCCCCGCGGTCGCCGCGATCCGCGACCCGGCCGACCGCGCCGCCCTCGCTGCGCCGGCCGGGACCACCGTGCTCGCAGGTGACGACGCGCTGACGGAGATCGCCGTCCGCGACGACGTGGACATCGTGCTCGTGGGCACGGGCGGGATCGTCAGCCTGCGCCCCGTCCTCGCCGCGCTCGACGTCGGCAAGGTCGTCGCGACCGCGAACAAGGAGACGCTCGTCGCCGCCGGGCACCTCGTGATGCCCCGCGCTCGCGCGCTCGCCGCCGCGGTCGCGGAGCGCCGCCGCGACGACCCGTACGCGAGCCCCCTGGCCTGGCTCCGCCCGATCGACTCCGAGCACTCCGCGATCTGGCAGTGCCTCGTCGGGGAACCCCACGCCGCGATCGCCCGTCTCGTCCTCACCGCCTCGGGCGGGCCGTTCCTCGACGCGCCGGCCGACCTCTCGACGGTCACCGTCGCCGACGCGCTCCGGCACCCCACCTGGCAGATGGGAGCGAAGATCACGATCGACTCCGCCACGCTCGCGAACAAGGGCCTCGAGGTCATCGAGGCACGCTGGCTGTACGATGTCGCGGACGATGCGATCGATGTCGTGATCCATCCGCAGAGCGTCGTCCACTCCGCCGTCGCCTTCCGTGACGGCTCCCTGAAGGCACAGCTGGGCACCCCCGACATGCGACTCCCGATCCAGTACGCGCTCACGTACCCCGACCGCCTGCCGTCGCCCGCGCCCGCCGTCGACCTGCTGGCGGCCGCGCGGCTCGACTTCCGCGCTCCCGACGTGACGCGCTTCCCGGCGCTCCGCATCGCCCGCGACGCCGGCCGTGCCGGGCCGCGCGCCAGCGCCGCCCTCATCGCCGCGGACGACGTGGCCGTCGAGCGCTTCCTCGCCGGCACCCTCGACTTCCCCGGGATCCCGCGCCTCCTCGAGGCCGCGGTGGAGCGGTTCGGGGCCGACACGGGCAGCGATCCGGACCTCGAGGCGCTCGTCGCCCTCGACGGCGAGGTCCGGGCCACCTACGCGCACGGGTCCGTGCGAGGGATCGGCTGATGGAGCTCCTCCAAGCCCTCATCACGATCGTCCTGTTCCTCGCGATCCTCGGTGTGCTCGTCCTCGTCCACGAGGTCGGCCACTACGTGACGGCACGCCTCGCCAACGTCCGCGTCCTCGAGTTCGGGATCGGCTTCCCGCCGCGGGCGAAGGTCCTTCGCAGCGAGGGAGAGACGCTCTGGACGCTGAACTGGCTGCCGATCGGCGGCTTCGTGAAGCTCGAAGGCGAGGACGGCGACGTCCCCGACGACCCGCGCTCGTTCTCGAACGCGCCGCTCCCGACGCGGATCGTCATCCTCGTCGCCGGCGTGGCCATGAACGTCGTCCTCGCGTTCGCCATCTTCGCGGCGATCGCGTTCACCGGCGACCCCACGATCGGGGTCCGCGCCGGGGTCGTCGAGCCGGCGTCGCCGGCTGCCCAGGCCGGCCTGCGGCCGGGCGACGTCGTCGTCAGCGTGAACGGCCGCTACTTCTCGGCGTTCGGGGACATCTCGGTCCTCGAGGCGCTCCGCGACAACGCCGGGCGCGAGGTCCGGCTCGGGATCGAGCGCGACGGCCGCCTCCTCGAGGTGACGACGACGCTGCGCGACCCGGCGGAGATCTCGCGGGAACGGGGCGCCCTTGGGATCGGCGATCTCGCCGCGCGCACCACGCAGGTCTCGATCGCGTATGGACCGATCGAGTCGCTCCAGGTCGGCTGGGATCGCACGACGAGCGCGATGAGTCTCATCATCGGCGGGCTCGGCGAGCTGGTCGCCGCCTTCGGGCGTCCGACCGAGCCGCCGCCGGCGGCCGGGCCGATCGGGATCGCCATCACGATCGGCGACGTGTTCTGGGCGCTCGGGCCGGTCGTGACCCTGTTCCTCGCGGGC
>JBFKVO010000034.1:0-7394 GCA_041639095.1 Candidatus Limnocylindrales bacterium
AGAGCCGCGCGATGCGCGCCTTCTCGAGGCCCTGGCGGATGATCGCCTCGTTGATGCCCCGGACCTTGATGTCCATCTGGAGCGCCGTGATGCCGTCCGCGGTGCCGGTGACCTTGAAGTCCATGTCACCGAACGCATCCTCCTTGCCGAGGATGTCGGTCAGGACGACGAACTTCCCGTCCGGCTCGGACATCAGGCCCATCGCCGCGCCGGCGACCGGCGCCTTGATGGGGACGCCCGCGTCCATCAGCGCGAGGGTGGATCCGCACGTCGATGCCATCGAGGTGGACCCGTTCGAGGTCACGCACTCGGACACGAGGCGGATGACGTACGGGAACTCCTCGTGGTCCGGGAGGACCGGCACGAGCGCGCGCTCGGCGAGGTTGCCGTGGCCGATCTCGCGCCGGCCGGGGCCGCGCATCGGCTTGTTCTCGCCGGTGCTGTAGGGCGGCATGTTGTAGTGGTGGAGGTAGCGCTTCTCGGTCTCGGGGCCGATCGTGTCGATCCGCTGGACGTCCGACGACGGCCCGAGCGTCGCGACGGTGAGCGCCTGGGTGTCGCCCCGCGTGAACAGGCCGGAGCCGTGCGCGCGGGGGAGGAGCCCGGTCTCGACCGTGATCGTGCGCAGCTCGTCGACCGCGCGGCCGTCCATCCGGATCCCCTCGTCGAGGGTCAGCTGGCGGGCGGTCTTCTTGTGGAGGAGCCCGAACAGGCTCTTCGAGAGCTGCGCCTCGCGGCGCGCGGCGTCGAGGAGCTTGGCCGGGTCGCCGCCGGTCCGGTTCGCGCGGATCGACTCGGCGATCGCCGCCTTCGTGCGCTTGATGCGCTCGGGCAGGTCGGCCGCGAAGCGGGCGACGAGCGCGGCGGTCGCCTCCGCGTCCGGGAGGGCGCGATGGCTTGCCTGGAGCTCGATGCCGAAGAAGCGCGACAGCTCGGGGAGCTTGTACGACTCGGCGCCGACCGGGTAGCCCTCGCGGGCGACGACGAGCGTGTCGAGGTACGTCCCGGGCTCGAACGTGTGGCCGTCGAGCGCCTCGGACAGGAAGCCGAGATCGAACCCGACGTTGTGGCCGACGAGGAGCGCGTCGCCCGCCCAGTCGAGCAGCTGGCGCGCGGCCTCGGCCGGGCTCGGGGCGCCCTTCACGTCGCCGTCCGTGATCCCGTGCATCTGGTTGCCGACGATCGGCCGGCCGGGGTTCACGTAGGTCGACCAGCGGTCGGTCACCTTGCCCTTCGAGACGCGCACCGCGGCGACCTCGACGAGGTCCGCGAGCTTCGCGTCGACGCCGGTCGTCTCGGTGTCGATGACGACGAGATCGCGCCCGGCGTCCAGCGCGGCGACGAAGTCGAGCACCGACTCCGTGCCGGGCTCGATGAAGCCGAGCTTCTTCGGCTTGCCGACCGCCTGCTGGAGCTCGAGCTGGAGGTCGATGAGCGGCTGGATCGCGCGATGGCCGAACAGGATCGCCTCGGCCATGACGTCCTCGGGCAGGAGCTTCGCGCCGGCCTCGACCATCATGATCGCCTCGCGCGTGCCGGAGACGATGAGGTCGAGCTCCGACTCCGCCAGCTCATCGAACGTCGGGTTCACGACGAACTCGCCGCCGATGCGGCCCACGCGGACCGCCGCGATCGGACCCTCGAACGGGATCTCGCTGATCGTCAGCGCCGCCGACGCCGCGACCGTGCCGAGCACGTCGGGGTCGTTCTGGAGGTCGGTCGAGAGGACCGTGATGACGAGCTGGACGTCGTCCTTGTAGCCCTCCGGGAAGAGCGGCCGGATCGGGCGGTCGGTCAGGCGGGCGGCGAGGATCGCCGCCTCGGACGGGCGCGACTCGCGCTTGATGAAGCCGCCCGGGATCTTGCCCGCGGCGTACATCCGCTCCTCGAAGTCGACGGTGAGCGGGAAGAAGTCGAGCCCGGGGCGTGGTGCGGAGCGGTTGGCGGTGCCGAGCACCATCGTGTCGCCGTAGCGCACGGTGACCGAACCACCCGCCAGGCGGGCGAGCCGGCCGGTCTCGATGGTCAGGGTCTTGCCGCCGAACTCCGTCTTGAAGACGTGGGACATGAAACGCTGTTCCTCCTGTTCCGTGGAGGAGGAGCGACCTTGCGCGGTGCCTTCCGGGCGGGGCTGCTGGGCGCCGGCTGGCGCCCGGTGCCTAGCGGCGGAGCCCGAGCCGTGCGATGACGGCACGGTAGCGCGCGTTGTCCTTCTTGATCAGGTACGCAAGAAGACGACGGCGCTGGCCGACGAGCTTGAGGAGGCCGCGACGCGAATGGTTGTCCTTGGGGAAGCTGCGGAGATGCGCGGTGAGTCCCTTGATGCGCTCCGTCAGGAGCGCGATCTGGACCTCCGGCGACCCGGTGTCGCCATCCTTCGTGGCGTACCCGGTGATGATCTCCTGCTTCTCTTCCCGCGCGAGCGGCACTCGGTCCTCCGACACGAACTTGCTATCTGGTCCTATCTGCTATGACCGGCGGATGGTAGCAGGCCCGCCACGAACGTGCACGCGTCCCGATCACGACCGCGCGTCGATGCTGATCACGACCACGCCGTCGTCGGGCGCCGGGCGGAGGTGGACCGCCCCACCGGCGACGTCCAGCCACCCCGCCACGCCGTCCGCCCGACAGGCCCAGGTGCCGTCCGGGGGCAGCGCGACGGGCAGTGGGAACCCGAGCGTGGCCCGACCGTCGCGGTCCACGCCGGTGACCGAAGCCCTGAGTGTCAGCGGGTGGCCGAGGAGGCGCTCGGCCGCGGCGAGGTCGCCCGTCGCGATCGCGGTCCGGATCGCCGAGCTGCTCACCGGCTGACCGTCGAGCGTGTAGGGCGGCACGATGGCGACGTCGAACCCGACCGCGGCGCCGAGCTCCCCGAGCCGCTCCGGCGTGCCGCGCCGCTCGAAGCCGAACGCGGCGTCGGGCGTCATCAGGAATCCGGCGAGATCGACGCGCTCCCGGATGCGGCCGACGAAGACGTCATAGGGGGTCTGGCGAAGGGCGGCGTCGAAGTGCTGGACGACGGTGAGCTCGACGCCGTGCGCGGCAAGACGCTCGAGCCGCTCCGCGGGATCCAGGAGGAGCGGCGGGGCGGCTCCGGTGAGGACCTCGTCGGGGTGGTGGTCGAACGTGACGACCGCCGGCCGGGCGCCGCGGGCCGTCGCGGCCTCCACGAGGCGCTCGAGGAGGTAGGTATGACCGCGATGGATCCCGTCGAACACGCCGACGACGACGAACAGGCGTCCGTGCTCCGGCCGCAGGCTGTCGATCCCGTGGACGGTGTCCATCAGCCGACCGCCACGGGCTCGGGATCGACGAAGACCTTGTCGGGCGCCAGGCGCCCGCCCCGCGGTCGGGCGAGGGCCACGAGTCGACCGTCCTCGTCGACGAGCCGGATCGGCCGGTCGGACGAGGCCGTCGCGGGATCCGCGGCATCGGGCACGGCGATGAAGCGTCCGCGGGCGATGTCGGGGACGGCGGCAGCAGGCACGGTGACGCGCGGCAGCTCGTCGAGGCCGGCGTCGATCGGGCGGAGGTGCCCGCGCAGGCCGTCAGGGCCGTCGGCCGCCGCCGCCCGAAGGAGGTCGATCGCCACGGCGTCGTCGAGCCGGAACGAACCGGACTCCGTGCGCGTCAGCGCACCCAGGTAGGCGCCGCAGCCGAGCGCCGCGCCGAGGTCGCGTGCGAGCGCGCGGACGTACGTGCCGGCCGAACAGGCGACCTCGAGGACCGCGACCGGGCGCGCGGGATCGGTGTCGTCCCAGGAGACGATCGCGATCTCGTGGATCGTCACGTCGCGGTGCGGGAGCTGCGGCGCCTGGCCGGCCCGGGCGAGCGCGTACGCGCGCCGTCCGCCGACCTTGACGGCGCTGTGGTCGGGCGGCCGCTGGCGGATCGACCCGCGGAACCCTTCGAGTGCCGCCTCGACGGCGTCACGGGTCGGCGCCGGCCCGTCGCCCGGTGTCAGCTCACCCTCGAGGTCGTCGGTCGTGGACGAGGCTCCGAAGCAGACGGTCGCGCGGTAGCGCTTGTCGGCACCGAGGTGGTACTCGGCGACCCGCGTCGCCTTCCCGAGGAAGAGCGGGAGCACGCCCGACGCGAACGGGTCGAGCGTCCCGCCGTGGCCGACCCGCTTCGTCTGGGCGAGGCGGCGCACGAGCGCGACGAGGTCGTGCGACGTGGGGCCAGCCTCCTTCGCCACGACGAGCACGCCGTCCAGCCCGGGACCGAGGGAGCTCCGTGCCATCGGCCGATCAGGCTCCCGTGGCGGTCGAGGCGGTGCGCCCGGCACCGGCCGGCGTGACCGCCTCGCCGAGGAGTCGCTCCGCCTCGGCGAGGACCAGGCGGCGCGCCTCGTCGAGCGGCCGGCCGACCGTCGCTCCCGCCGCGCGCGCGTGCCCGCCGCCACCGAACGTGCCGGTGAGCACCGTCGCGTCCACGCCGCCCGGCCGCGTCCGCACGCTGATCCGGGTGGCGCCGCCGGGCGCCTCCTTGAACAGGATCGCGACGTCGGCGTCCTCGGCCTGGGCGAGAAGGTCGATGATCCCCTCGGAGTGGCTCGCGGCCGTCCCGGTGGCGGCGAGGTCGGCATCGCGCAGCGCGGCGTGGACGATCCGCCCGCCCGCCGCGCTCTCGAGGCCGCCGAGCACCCGGCCGAACAGGCGGAGCTGCGCCTCGGGCTTCGTGCGGTAGAGGCGGCGCGACGCCTCGGACAGCGGGGCCCCCGCCTCCACGAGCGCGGCGGCGACCGCGAGGGTCCGCGGGGTCGCGTTGGGGTGGGCGAAGGTCGCCGTGTCCATGACGATCCCGGCGATGAGCGCCGCCGCGAGCCGTCCGTCGCCCGCGTCGAGCGCGACGCCCAGCCGGCCCGCGAGGAGCGCGACCATCTCGCAGGTCGCGGCGGCATCCGGGTCCACCCAGTCGGCCTCCTCGATCGCGCCGTTCGATGCGTGATGGTCGATGACGACCCGCGGGAGCCGCTCGAAGAGGTCCGGATGCCGATCGCGGACCGCGCCGATCCGGTCGAGCGAGCCGCAGTCGCTGACCACGAGCAGGTCGTACGCCGCTTCGTCGTCCGGGTCGGTCCGGAACCGCTCCACCCCGTCGAGGAACCCGTACAGCGGCGGGACCGGGTCCGTGCACACGAGCGTCGCGCTGCCGCCCATCGCCTCGACGATCGTGGCGATCCCGAGCGACGCGCCGAGCGTGTCCGCGTCCGGGTTCTCGTGCCCGACCGCGAGGATGTTCCGCGCGGCGCGCACGCGTTCGACGACGACGTCGGGCACGGCGGGCAGGAACGGGGCGAGGTCGACGGTCATCGGTTGCCCCGGCGGTCGCGCGACGGTCGCGCCTGGCGGGTGCGGCCGTCGCGGTCGCGGGCGTGGCCCGGGCGACCGTCGCGCCGATACCGTGGTTTGCCACGGGACGGGGGTGGCGCCTCGGCGCCCGCGGCGCTGTCGCTCCCCACCTCCGGAGCGTCGCCGTCGGCACGGATCCGGCGGACCGGCGTCGGGAGCGACTCGCCGGTCGGCGGGTCCCCGTCGGGCTCGCGGCCCTCCTCGAGATCGGCGAGGAGGCGCAGGATCCGCGTGCCCCGGTCGGCGGTGTCGTCGAGGCGGAGATGGAGCTCGGGGATCCGTCGCAGGCGCACGCGACCGCCGAGCTGATGACGCACGAAGGGCAGAGCGCGGCCGAGCGCGGCGAGCGTCGCGTCGCGCTCGGCGGGCTGGCCGATGATGCTCACCCAGACGCGGGCGTGCTGGAGGTCGGGCGTCGTCTCGACGCGCGTGATCGTCGCGAAGCCGATCCTCGGATCGGCCACGTCGCGCGCGAGGATCGCCCCGAGCTCGTGCCGGAGCAGCTCGTCGATCCGGTCGGTCCGCTGGGTCATTCCCGCCGGCCCCGTCTCACGGTCCCGGGTCGTCGCGTCAGCGCGCGACGGCCCGGCTCACCGTCTGCGTCGTGAACGACTCGATGATGTCGCCCTCGGCGATGTCCGTGAAGCTGGCGAGGCCGATCCCGCACTCCAGGTTCGCGGCGACCTCGCGGACGTCGTCGCGGAAGCGCCGGAGCGAGTCGATCCGATCGGTCGCGATGACCTTCCCGCCGCGCCAGATGCGCGCGCCGCCGCGGACCATCCGCCCGTCCGTGACGAACGAGCCGGCGATCGTCGTGTTCTTGCCGACGCGGATGACCTGGCGGACTTCCGCCCGGCCCTCGACGACCTCGACGACCTCGGGCTCGAGGAGTCCGCCGAGCGCCGCCTCGATGTCGTCGGTGAGCTTGTAGATGATGTCGTAGAGCCGGACGTCCACGCCTTCCGTCTCGGCGGCACGCCGGGCCGTCTCGGTGATCTGGGTGTTGAACCCGACGACGATCGCATTCGACGCCGACGCCAGCAGGATGTCGTTGTCGGTGATGTCGCCCGCGCCCTCGTGGATCAGGTTGATGCGGACCTCGTCGCTGGAGACCTGGTCGAGCGCATGCGTGATCGCGCCGAGCGATCCCGACACGTCGGCCTTCAGGATGATCCGGAGTTCCTTGGCCTGGCCGGCCTGGATCTGTCGATACAGGTCCTCGAGCGTCGCGCGACCGCTGCCGTCTCCGCCCTTCGCGGTGGCCGCCGCCTTGCGCCCCTCGACGATCGTGCGGGCCTCCTTCTCGTCGGTCACGGCACGGAGGATGTCGCCCGCGGCCGGGACGTCGGACAGGCCCAGGACGACGACCGCGCTGGCCGGTCCGGCCTGCTTGACGCGCTTCCCGAGGTCGTTCTCGAGCGCCTTCACGCGGCCGAACGTCTCGCCCGCGACGATGATGTCGCCGACGCGGAGCGTGCCCGTCTGGACGATCGCGGTCGCGACCGGTCCACGGCCCTTGTCGAGCTGCGCCTCGACGATCGTCGCGACCGCCGCGCGATCCGGGTTCGCCTTGAGGTCCTGCAGGTCGGCGACGAGCAGGACCATCTCGAGGAGGTCGTCGAGGCCGGTCCGCGCCTTCGCGGAGACCGGCACGAGCGGGGTGTCGCCGCCGTACTCCTCGATGACGACGCCCGCGTCGGTCAGCTCGGTCTTCACGCGATCGGGGTTCGCGTCCGCCTTGTCGATCTTGTTCAACGCGATGATGATCGGCACCTTGGCCGCCTTCGCGTGGCTGATCGCCTCGAGGGTCTGGGGCATCACACCGTCGTCGGCCGCGACGACGACGACGGCGATGTCGGTGACCCGGGCGCCGCGGGCGCGCATCGCCGTGAAGGCCTCGTGGCCGGGCGTGTCGAGGAAGACGACCTTCCGGTCGCCCTTCACGATCTCGCTCGCGCCGATGTGCTGGGTGATCCCGCCGCGCTCGCCGGCCGCGACCTTCGTGCTCCGGATCGCGTCGAGCAGGCTCGTCTTGCCGTG
>JBFKVO010000035.1:0-7281 GCA_041639095.1 Candidatus Limnocylindrales bacterium
CTCCGCCTCTTCGGCGACCGCCGCTAGCAGGCCGGCGCGCTCAGCCGGGAACCAGGTCCGCCACCGAGTCGAGGATCACGTCGGCGAGGCCGGCCAGGTCGGACTCCTCGCCGACGCCGGACAGGACCCCGACGACCACGCCCGCACCAGCGGCGCGCCCCATCGCGAGGTCCTTCGGCGAGTCGCCGACGACCGCGCACCGCTCCGGTACGACGCCGAGCAGCGTCGCGAGATGGAACACCATATCCGGCGCCGGCTTCACGGGGACGCCGTCGTCGGCCGCCACGATCGCGTCGACGAGCCCCGCGACGCCGAGCGCGACGAGCGTCCGCTCCGTCGGGTCGCGATCGTCCGTCGTGGCCACCGCGATCCGCCGTCCGTCGGCCGCGACAGCAGCGAACAGCGCCGGGAGGTCGGCGAGCGGCCGCGCCACCGCGACCGGGTCCGGGGCATGCCATGCGGCGGCCACGAGCGTCTCGGCGATGTCCTCGGGGACGCCCTCGCCGGCCACGACCTCGACCGTCATCTCGCGCAGCCGCGCCATCGGGGTCGCCGCGAGCGCGCCGTGTGCGAGCACTCGCCCGGTGATCAGGTCATAGCCGAGCATCCCGAACAGCGCCGCGCGGACGTCGAGGTCGGCGATCGCGTCGATCCGGTCGGCGAGCGCCTCGGCCCACTCGCCCCACGGGCCGTGGAACTCGACGAGGGTCCCGTCCTTGTCGAAGACGACGAGCTCGATGCCGGCGAGGTCGGGCGCAGCCCGGTCCGCCCGGGCCGTCACGCCTCGACGTCGACCGCCGCCGTCGCCGCCGCCGCCACCTCGGCCGCGCCCGCGAGGAGCAGGCACGCCTCGGGCGGGAACGTCACCGTGATCGCCTCGCCGATCGTCGGAAGCGCCTGGTTCGGGTCGTTGAACGTGTCGAACGACAGGCGCCCGTGGCCCTCGCCGACCTCCATCCGGATCCGGACGATCGAGCCGAGGAACGTCACGTCGGCGATCGTGCCGGCGAGCCGGTTCGCCCCATCGTCACCGTCGCCCATCGTCACGATCTCCGGCCTCAGCGCGACCGTGACCTCGCTGCCGTTCGACGCCTTGACCCCGACCGCGCGGATCTCCTGGCCGCCGACCGACAGCCGGCCGGACGAGGCGTCGACGACGCGCGCCGGCAGGACGTTGAGCGTGCCGACGAAGGACGCGACGAACGCCGTGGTCGGGAAGTTGTAGATCTCGAACGGCGTGCCCGTCTGCTCGATCCGGCCGTCGCTCATGACGACCACCCGGTCGGACAGCGAGAGCGCCTCCTCCTGGTCGTGGGTGACGTAGACGGTCGTGATCCCGAGCTGGCGCTGGATCGCCCGGATCTCGTTGCGGAGCGCCACCCGGATCTTCGCGTCGAGCGCGGACAGGGGTTCGTCGAGGAGGAGCACCTGCGGCTCGATCGCGAGGGCGCGCGCAAGCGCGACCCGCTGCTGCTGCCCGCCCGACAGCTGGTACGGGTAGCGCGCGGCGCGGTCGGGCAGGTGGATGAGCTCCAGCAGCTCGCCGACCCGCTTGGCGATCCGGTCCTTCGGTTCCTTGCGGACCTTCAGGCCGAAGCCGACGTTGTCGGCGACGGTCATGTTCGGGAACAGCGCGTACGACTGGAACACCATCCCGACGTTCCGCTGGTTCGGCGACCGGTGCGTGATGTCCTCGTCGTTCACGACGATCGTGCCCGCGGTCGGGCGCTCGAAGCCGGCGATCATCCGCAGGGTCGTCGTCTTGCCGCAGCCGGACGGTCCGAGGAACGAGACGAACTCGCCCCGGGCCGCCTCGAGGTTGAAGTCCTCGACGGCGACGAACGCGCCGAAGGTCTTCTGGACGCCGGTGAGGGTCAGGAACGACATCGTGACCTCGTCTCGTGGTGGGACATCATCGCGCGCCGCCGACCTCGACGCGCTGGCCGCCGCGGCCGATGAACGCGATCGCGCCCATCGCCATCCACGTCAGGCCGAAGCTGATCAGCGACACGGCGGCCGGCTCGAAGGCACGGTTCTGGCCGAGGAGCGACAGGTAGGGGGCGAACGTCTTGTTGCTCAGCAGGAAGCTCGCGATCGTGTACTCGCCGATGACGATCGCCAGCGTCAGGAACGCCCCTGCAAGCAGCGCGACGCGGATGTTGGGGAAGATGACGCCGACGATGATCCGCGGCCACCCGGCGCCGAGGCTCTGGGCCGCCTCGGTGAGCGACTGGATGTCGATCGCGCGGAGCCCGGTGTCGACCGCGCGGTACATGTACGGGAACGACAGGATCGTGTAGGCCGCGACGAGGAGGGTCACGCTGCCGAGTTCGGTATCGGTGATCTGGAACGGTGGCCCGGCGAACGTCCGGATGAGTCCGAACACGAGGACGACCGGTGGGATCACGAACGGCATGAGCGTGATGAACTCGATGATCGGGCGGATCTGCGGCATCTTCAGCCGGACCCAGTAGGCGGTCGGCACGATGATCGTGATGCTGAGGATGATCGTCGCGATCGCGACCCCGAACGAATACGCGAGGCGCTCGAAGAACGGCGACTTCGGGTCGATGAGGACGTTCTCGTAGTAGCGCAGGCTCGGCTCCGCGCCGACCGGCCCGGTCGGATGGCCGAGCGAGAACTCGAACGTGGCGACGAGCGGCAGGAAGAAGTAGATGAAGCCAAGCCCGAAGACGACCCATGCCCACAGCGCGCCGCGGCGGCGCGTTTCCGCCGATGCTGGCGTCGCCGTCCGCGTCGCCTCCCTGATCGTGGAGTCGAGCGCCCCCGGCGCCCGCCCGCTCGCCTGCGTCACTTCAGCCACCGCTCGGAGCGGCGCTGGAGGATCGTGTAGAGGGTGATCGCCACGGCCATGATCACGACCATCCCCATCGCCATCGCGAAGCCGAGGCCCGGGTTGCGCAGGACGTCGCCGCGGATCTGCGCGCCGATGACGATCGACGCGATCGGGATCGTCCCGCCGGTCAGCTGGAAGGCCGTCGCCTGGGCGCCGAACGCGTTCCCGAACAGGAGGATCACCGCGCCCATGATCGAGGGCAGCAGGATCGGGAAGGCGACATGGCGCCAGTACTGGAGCGGCGTGGCGCCCATGTTCTCGGCCGCCTCGCGCCAGTCCTTCTTCAGGCCGTCGATGGCGGGCGCGATGATGAGCACCATGAGCGGGAACTGGAAGTACATGTAGACGATCTCGAGGCCGAACTTCGAGTACAGGCTGAACCCGCCCTGGACGATGTCGGTCGCGAACGTCCTGTTGATGAATGCGGTCAGGAAGCCGAGGTTCCCGAGCGTGTAGATGAACGCGAGGGCGAGCGGCACGCCGGCGAAGTTCGAGGCCACGCCGGAGAACGTCATCAGCGCGTTGCGCATGAAGGGCGGCAGCCCGCCGAGGATGACCGCCGCGGCCAGCAGGAACCCGAAGATGCCGCCGCCGATCGCGGTCACGAGGCTGATCTCGATGCTGTTGAGGTAGGCGTTCCAGACGATCGGCGTCGTCAGGTCGGCGTAGTTCTGGAGGGTGAACTCCTCGCGCGTGTTCTGGAAGCTGCCGATGACGAGGTAGCTGATCGGCAGGAACAGGAACGCGATGGCGAAGAGGAGGAACGGGCTGACCCCGAGGAAGTTCAGGGACAGGCGACGCGAAGCGGGGCGCGCGGACCGCGCGCCCCGCTCCATGCGGCTACCGGCCGGTTCGGGCACGGTCTCCGCCTCGCCGTGCTACTTGACGTCGGCCCCGACGACCGCGTCCCAGTTCTCGGTGATGAGCGCCTTCGCCGCGTTCAGCTGGTCGAGCGACGGGAAGACCGCTCCGGTGACGTCCGGAAGCTTCGCGAGCTGGTCGGCCGGCACCTTGTTGTTGGCCACGAGGTCCTCGTAGCGGATCGGGTGGCAGTAGCCCTTCAGCCAGATGTTCTGCCCCTCGTCCGAGTACAGGAACTCCTGCCAGAGCTTGGCCGCGTTCGGGTGCGGCGCGTAGGCGCTGATGCCCTGGACGTAGACGCCCGCGAACCGGCCGGACTTCGGCACGACGACCTCGATCGGCGGGTTGCCCGCGGAGGCATCCCGGTTCGAGAGCGCGTTGTACGTCCAGCGGATCGTGATCGGGGTCTCGCCGGCGGCGATCGTGCCCGGCTTGGCGATGACCGGGACGAAGTTCCCGGCATCGTGGAGCTGCTTGAAGAAGTCGAGGCCTGCCTGGGCGTCGTCGAGCGAGCCACCGGTGGCGAGCGCAGCCGCGAAGACGGTCTGGATCGCCTGGTTCGACGACCGCGGGTCACCCGCGAGGGCGACCATGTTGCGGTACTCGGGCTTCAGCAGATCGGACCAGTCCTGCGGGACGTTCTGGACGACGGCTGTGTTCACTTCGAACGCGAGCACGCCGTAGTAGTCGCCCCACCAGTAGCCGTCGGGGTCCTTGGCGTCGTCCGGGATCGTGTCCCAGGTCGCCACCTTGTAGGGCTGGACGAGGCCTTCGGCCATCGCCTGCGGGCCGAACGCAAGACCGACGTCGATGACGTCGGGGGCCGCGTCGCCGGTGCTGCCCTTGTTCGCCTTGATCGCCTCGAGCTCGTCGCCGGAGCCGGCGTTCGGGTCGAGCTCGTTGACGGCGATGCCGTATTTCGACTTGAACGTCGAGATCGACTCGCCGTAGTTGCACCAGTCGTGCGGGAGGGCGATCGTCGTGAGCTTGCCCTCGGCCTGCGCGGCCTTGTGGAGGTCGCTGCCGACCTCGGCGGGGCCGAGGACCGGGGGCGGGGTGTCCGTCGCCCCGGGTGCCTGGGTCGGTGGCGCCGGGGTCGGCGGGGCGGGGGTCGCGGCGCCGGTGCAGGCGGCGGCCACGATCGCGAGCGACGCGGCGAGGCCGAGGATCCGAAGTGGCTGGTTCTTCCTCAATTCCGTCTCCAACTCATCGATAGGGGGAGCGACAACAGGAACGGCGGATCGACGCGATACGGCACCTCCCGAGCTGGTCCTGGCGGCACGAACGGCGAGGCGGCCGGCCATTCCAGGCTGGGGGTGCGCCTCCTCGTCAGCGCGCAGTGTGCCGATTCGGGGATCGCGCCGTCAATGACTTTCCGAGCGTTCCCCGCGTCGCCCGGGATCGATCCGGCACCGCGTCCGACCCCGCTGCACCGGGTCGCGGCGGATAGCCGCGACCTATACTCCACGTCTGCCGCAGGCCCGCGCGGCAGCGGCACGCGCACCGGAGGACAGCCGATGGACGCCGACGCCCACGACGGACCGAACGACGCGCGCACCCTCGCGGATCCGCTCCACGAGGCGCTGCGCCTCGTCGAGGCCGCCGACGCGCGCGGGCTCGTCATCCGGCTCATGGGCGGCATGGCATTCCGGGCGCACGTGCCGACCTGGACGGCGCGGACCGAGCGCCCCGAGGTCGACCTCGACTTCGCGACGCGCTCCCGCGACCGGGCGGCCGTCTTCCGGTTCCTCGAGGAGGAGGGCTACACGGCCGACCGTCAGCACAACGCCCTGTTCGGCGGCCACCAGGGCTACTTCGTGGACGCGGCGCGGCGGCGTCCGGTCGACGTCCTCGTGGACCGGCTGGAGATGTGCCACCGCCTCGAGTTCGGCGAGCGGCTCACGCTCGCGCGCCCGACCCTGCCGCTCGCCGACCTCCTCCTGACGAAGCTCCAGGTCGTCCGCATCAACCGGAAAGACGTCCTCGACGCGCTCGTCCTTCTCAGCCGCTTCGCGCTCGGTCCCGACGACGGGCGCATCGACGACCTGGATGGCGCGACCATCAGCACCGCGCGGATCGCCGACGTGACCGGCAACGACTGGGGCTGGTGGCGGACTGTGACCGGGACGATCGCGACGCTCGGGCGATTCCTCGATGCCGAGCTGAAGACGGGCGACCTCGACGTCGGGACACCGCTCGCGTTCGACGCTCGCGCGCAGCTCGCCGCCCTGCGGGCGGCGATCGACGACGCCCCGAAATCGTCGCGCTGGCGCCTCCGTGCGCGCGTCGGCGAGCGCATGAAGTGGTACGCCGAGCCCGAAGAGGTCGGCCACCCGGGGCTCTGAACGCGCTGCCGCGCGCAGGCCGCCGGACGCGGCTCGCCCCTCGGCCGCACACAAGTCCCGTCACGGGACGGGGGCTTGCCGCGCGCCCCGCCGACTCGCACACTGGCGCATCGACGGAGCCGTATCGAGGATGACGCCCGGGTGAGGATCTTCTTCGCGACCGACATCCACGGTTCGGAGATGTGCTGGCGGAAGTTCCTGAACGCCGGCGCGTTCCACAAGGCGGACGTCCTGATCATGGGCGGCGACATGACCGGCAAGGCGATGGTGCCGATCGTCGCGCAGGATGGCCGCTGGGAGGTCACGCTCCAGGACGAGAAGCACGTCCTGTCGGGCGAGGACGAGGTCCGCGCGATGGAGAAGCGGATCCTCGACCGCGGCTACTACCCGGTCCGGACCACGCCGGACGAGGTCGCGGCCTGGGCCGACGACCCCGAGGCCGTCGATACGCGCTTCCGCGCGGAGATCCTCGCCGCCGTCGAGCGCTGGATGGGGATCGCCGCCGACAAGCTGCGCGGCACGTCGACCCGGTGCATCGTCTCGCCGGCGAACGACGACATGTTCGAGATCGACCCGATCATCGCGCGCGCCGAGGCGTGCGACCTCGGTGAGGCGAACCTCATCGACCTCGAGGGGTTCACGCTCGTGTCGACCGGCTGGGCGAACCCGACGCCCTGGAACACCTTCCGCGAGCTGCCGGAGGACGAGCTTCGGGCGCGGATCGATGGGCTCGTCGGTGCGGTCGCCGACCCGCGTCGGGCGATCTTCAACTTCCACGCCCCGCCGTATGGCTCGAACCTTGACGCGGCACCGAAGCTGGATGCGGACATGCGTTATGTGGCGGGGGGGCAGGCCCTGGTCCCGGTGGGCTCGAAGGCGGTCCGCACCGCGATCGAGGCGTACCAGCCCGTGCTCTCGCTGCACGGGCATATCCACGAGGGGCGTGGCGCCGTCAAGATCGGGCCGACGCTCGCGGTCAATCCGGGGAGCAGTTACGAGGACGGCGTCCTCCAGGCGGCGATCGTCGACCTGGACCCCAAGAAGGGGAAGGTGGCGCGCTATCTGTTGATCAACGGCTGACCGGGCGACGGCGGATCCGTCGCGCACGTGGAGGAGGAGGGAAGCGATGGCATCGGTCACGAGGGAGACTCCCTCGTTGTTCCTGCGCAATGCCACCGGCCTCGTCAAGGGCTGGTCCGGCTTCGACGCGTTCGTCTA
>JBFKVO010000036.1:0-7212 GCA_041639095.1 Candidatus Limnocylindrales bacterium
GGCGGCACGGCCTTCGAGACGACGACGCTCATCTCGCTGCCACGGGCGACGATCGAGTTCCCGTTCAACATCAAGTGCTCCACGAAGGACGTCCGGATCGAGGCCGTTGCGGCCGGTCCGGACGGCAACGTCGCGGCCGGGGCGATCACGAAGATCCCGAGCGGCTACGATCCCCTCGTGCTGAGGGTCACCAACGCCGCCCCCACGAGCGGCGGCTCCCGTACCGAGTTCCCGCGCATCGAGCAGGCCGACGTCGACGCCGCGCTCGAGCAGCTCGCCGCGACCGTCCAGGCCGACTTCGAGGCGCGTGTCGCCGATCCCGCGGAGGTGCCCGCGGGGATGACCCTCTTCCCGGAGACCGCGCGCCTCGGCGATCCCGTCCCCGGCATCGATCCGGCGACGCTCGTCGGGACGGAGCAGCCGGCCTTCGAGCTCGGCGTCTCCGCCGAGGGCACGGTCATCGCCGTCGACGCCACGCCCGTGCGCACGATCGCCGAAGAGCGGCTCCTCGGACGCATCGTCGCGCCGGACGTCCTTGCCGAGGGCTCGCTGACCGTGGACGTCGGCGACCCATTCGTCGACGGCGAGCTCGTCCGCTTCCCCGTGCGCGCGTCGGCATCCCAGGTACGAACGCTCGATGCGGCCGCGCTGAAGGCGGCGATCCTCGGGCTGCCGCTGCGGGACGCCCGGACCGCGCTCACGCCGTTCGGCGAGGTCGAGGTCGAGGTCTGGCCCGACTGGGTGACGGCGATCCCCGGCATCGACGCGCGCGTGACGGTGACCGTCGGCGAACCGGTGGCGGCTGCGCCGTGAGCACGCTCCTCGGGATCGATCTCGGCGAGCGACGGATCGGCCTCGCGCTCGCCGACCGCGACGGCGGCCGAGCGGTGCCCTTTCGCACGCTCCGGCGGGCGGCCGACCCGGCCGGCGACGTCGCCGCGCTCGAGCGGGTCATCCGTGAGCAGCGGGTGAGCGAGCTGGTCGTCGGGCTCCCCGTCGAGGCGTCCGGCAGCGAGGGTCCGCAGGCCGCGGCGACCCGCGCGTGGGTCGCGACCGTCGGGCCAGCGCTCGGCCTGCCGGTCGCGTGGCGCGACGAGCGCCTGTCGAGCCATGTCGCGGAGTCCCGCATCGGGCCGATGAAGCGCGGCCGCTCCGGCGGGGCCCCCTCCAGGGCGCAGCGCGACGCCCATCGCGCGCGGATCGACCGCGAGGCCGCGGCGGTCATCCTCCAGGACGAGATCGACGCGCGGGCGGCGGCGTCCGTGGTCGGGGCGGACGCGGCGCCGGTCACCGGAGGGCGACGATGACGTTCCGGGGCGGACGCCGCGACGATCGATCGCAGGCCCGGCCGCTCGACCCCGGCTCGTACGACGACGCGGAGCGGCCCGACGTGAGCATCCGCAACGACCCGTCCCGGCCGCGCGGCGAGCCCCGCTACGAGCCCGAGTGGCGGCGCGTCTCGGAGGTCCGCTACAGCCGAGGGGTCTCGTCCGGGTCGGGCGGTCACGGCTTCATCCGCTTCCTGCTGTTCGCCGCCGTCCTCGCCGCCCTCGTCGTCACGACGATGTTCACCGTCCTGCGACCCGTCGTCCGCTCGGCCATCGTCGACTGGGCCTGGGAGAACCAGGGCGCGCTGCGTTTCGGGTTCGTGGCCGACCTCGTCCGCGAGGACCTCGGCGATGCGCTGACGGAACCGGCCGGCACCGACCCGACGCGGAGCGAGTTCGAGGTCGTCCTCGGCGACACGCCGGCCAGCCTCGCGCCACGGCTCGAGGCCGGCGGCTACATCGCGAGCGAGCGGGCGTTCCTCTTCCACGCGATCCAGACCGAGCTCGGGCCGAAGCTGAAGGCGGGCAAGTTCCTCCTGCGCGGGAACATGACCCTCGACGAGGTCTCGGCGGCGCTCCTCGGGAGCTCGATCCAGGTCTCGAGCGAGGTGGTCACGTTCCGCGAGGGACTCCGCATCGAACAGATGACCGCGAAGCTCCAGACGATCCCGTCGAAGGTGGACCCGATGGCGTTCTGGGAGCTCGCGACCAACCCGCCGGCCGACCTGCTCGCCGACTACCCGTGGCTCGACCTCCCCGAGGGACGCTCGCTGGAGGGCTATCTGTACCCGGCGACGTACACGCTCGTCGTCGACGCCGGCGGCGGGACGACCCCGCTCACGACCGCGGACGACCTCGTCCGGATGATGCTCGACAAGTTCCAGGAGGTCGCGGGCGATCTGCTCGAGGTGCCCGAGGAGCGCGGCATGTCCTTCTACGAAGTGCTCACGCTGGCGTCGATCGTCGAGCGCGAGGCGGTCCTCGACGAGGAGCGCCCGATCATCGCCGGCGTCTACCAGAACCGTCTCGACGGGCTGCGCGGCGCGGCGAAGATCCTCAACGCCGATCCGACGGTGTTCTATGCGCTCGACACGCTCTCGCTGCGCGACCTGCCCTTCGAGGACTGGCAGCTGTTCTCGTTCTGGAACCCGCCGGGCCGGGCGCTCGCCGGGGTCGACGTGCCCGAGGAGCTCCAGGGCTACCAGACCTACCAGACGGGCGGGCTCATCCCCGGCCCGATCTGCACACCGAGCATCGAGTCGATCGAGGCGGCGCTCGCGCCCGACACCGAGCGCGACGGGGGCTACCTGTTCTTCGTGGCGATCCCCGACGGAGGCGGCAAGCACGCGTTCGCGAAGTCGCTCGCGGAGCACCGCGAGAACCTCAAGAAGTACGGCTACACGTGATCGTCTGCGACGTGAGCGGCGCCCGGGCCCGATGATCGGCGCCCGCGAGCTGCCGGTCCCGGCCGACTTCGCACCACCGCCGACGCCGGCCGACCGGGCCGGCTGGGACGAGGCCGATCGCACCGCGCGGCCGCATCGCCTGGAACGGCTCCGGGCACGGTTCGCGGACGCCGGCGTGGACGCGTACTTCGGCGTCCGCCGCGAGCACATGCGCTACCTGACCGGGTTCGCCCTCGCCGACGGCGAGGAGAAGAACGCCGGGAACTCCGGTCAGTTCCTCGTCGCCGCCGACGAGGTCGTCGTCCTCGCCGACAGCCGCTACACGCTCCAGGCCCGCCGCGAGGCGACCGATGCGCGCATCTTCGCCGCGTACCGAAATCTGCCGGCACGCTGGGCCGAGTTCGTCGGGTCGGTGGGGGCGAAGCGGGTCGCGGTGGAGGCGGACCTCGTCAGCCACGCCGAGTGGGAGCGGCTCGCGGCGGCCGCCCCGGACGTCGAGCTCGTCGCGGTCGAGGGCTGGGTGGAGGCCGACCGCGCGACGAAGGAGCCCGCCGAGCTCGAGCGGATCGCGGCCGCGTGCGCCGTCGCCGATCGGGCGCTCGCCGCGCTCCTGCCGTCGATCCGCCCGGGCGTCACCGAGCGGGCCCTCGCGCTCGAGCTCGAGTGGCTCATGCGGACAGGCGGCGCCGACGCGCTCGCCTTCGACGTCGCCTGCCTGGCGGGACCCGAGGCGGCCCTGCCCCACGGTTCGCCCGGAGAGCGACCCGTGATCGATGGCGCCGTGCTCCTGTTCGACTTCGGTGCCGAGGTGGCGGGCTATCGCAGCGACATGACGCGGACGCTCTTCGTCGGTGAGCCGGCGGAGCGCGACCTCGAGGTCTACGCGCTCGTCGCTCGGGCGCAGGCGGCGGCGATCGAGGCCCTCCGGGCGGCGACCGCCCGGGTGACGGCCGACGACGGCGACCTGCCGTCGGGAAGGGAGATCGACGCGGTGGCTCGTGGCGTGATCGCCGACGCCGGCCACGGTGACCACTTCGGGCACGGACTGGGGCACGGGATCGGGCTCGCGACGCACGAATCGCCGAGCCTCGGGCTGTCGGCGCCCGAGACGCCGCTGCCCAGCCCCACGGTGTTCTCCGTCGAGCCCGGCGTCTACCTCGACGGGGAGACCGGGGTCCGGATCGAGGATCTCGTGACGATCGACGCGGCCGGTGGTTCGATCGAGATCCTGACCAGGTTCCCGAACGATGTCATCGCGCTCGGCGCCTAGCCGCCCGCGGGCCGGCGCGCTGCTGATCGGTGTGCTCGCCGCTGCGGTCATCGTCGGCGCGTGTGAGGGGATGCCGGGCTTCGGGCCGGCGCTTGTCCACGGGATGCAGCTGTGCATCGGCGTCCCCGACGACATGTGCCGCGAGGAGGTCCGGAAGCTCCAGCAGCAGGGGCGGGGTGGCCTCGCCGCGTGGAGGATCACGTGCGACGAGCGGCCCGGCTGCACCCCGCGCAGGGGGAGCGCGATCGTCGAGGCGATGTTCGGCGACGGCTCGACCGACCGGTACGGGTTCGGCTGGGAGGTGACCGAGCCGATGCCCGCCCCGTAGCGCGGCCGGGCGCTGGCGGGGAGCCGGGCCGCGCGCTAGTGTGCGCGCATGGCCGACACGATGCCGTCCCGGCCGCGCGTGCGGATCAAGAGCCTGCTCGCGCCCGACGAGCTCATCGACACGAACCTCGTCACTGCCGCGATGGTGAACGTCGCCGGGATGACGATCAGCCGCGACACGCACCAGCCCGGCTGGCGCTGGTCGACGCACATCAAGCCCATCGTCGGGACGGACAGCTGCCAGGTCGCGCATCTGGGACTGATCCTCTCCGGTCGCCTTCACGTCGTCCTCGACGGCGGCGACGAGTTCGAGCTCGGGCCATGGGACGTGATGGACATCCCGGCGGGGCACGACGCGTGGGTCGTCGGCGACGATCCGGTCGACGCCCTGTCGTGGCGCGGGGCGCGGACGTGGCTCGAGCCGCTCGCCGCGCTCACGGAGCGCGTGCTCGCGACCATCGTGTTCACCGACCTCGTCGATTCGACCCGGATCGCGGCGCAGCTCGGCGACCGCGAGTGGGGCGATCGCCTGGCCGCGCACGACGAGACCGTCCGCGACCACGTCGTTCGCTACCGGGGCCGGCTCGTGAAGCTGACCGGCGACGGCGCGCTCGCGACCTTCGACAGCCCCGCGCGCGCACTCCGCTGCGTCCTCGCGCTCCGCGACACATTGGCCGAGCTGGGCCTCACCGCACGCGGCGCGGTGACGACCGGCGAGATCGAGCTCGCCGGCGACGACATCCGCGGGATCGCCATCCACGAGGCGTCGCGCATGCTCGGCGTCGCCGAGCCGGGCGAGATCGTCGTCGGAGAGATGACCCACAGCCTGGCCCGCGACGCCGGCATCGCCCTGCGCGAGCGCGGCGAGATCGAATTGCGCGGCCTGGGCGGTCGCTACCGGCTCTGGTCGATCCCGCCCCGCTGAGACCGGTCCGGCCGAGGGGCCGCACCGCCTCTGCTACGATTCGGGCCCTTCGACCACGACCCACGGACGGTCCGGCGCCGTTCGCCCCCGCCCCGCGCCCGCCGTCGCACGCCCGAACGGAGCCCACCACCGATGATCAGCACCAGCGACCTGCGCAAGGGCGTCGCCATCGAGCTCGACGGCGACCTCTGGCAGATCCTCGATTACCACCACATCAAGATGGGCCGCGGCTCGGCGCAGGTCCGGATCACGCTCCGGAACATCAAGCGCGGCCAGACGATCGAGCGCTCGTTCCAGGCCGGGACGAAGTGGCCGCGCGCGTCGATGGAGAAGCGACCCGTCCAGTTCCTCTACCGCGACGGCGACGACTTCCACTTCATGGACACCGACACCTACGACCAGTTCCAGCTGTCGGCGGATCAGCTCGGCGACGCGACCCAGTACCTGAAGGACGGGATGATGCTCGACCGGACGAGCTACCAGGGCGAGACGATCGGCGTCGAGCTGCCCATCACGGTGGACCTCGGCGTGACCGCGACCGAGCCCGGCTTCGCCGGCGACACGGCCCAGGGGGCACGAAAGCCCGCGACGACCGAAACGGGTCTCGTCGTGTCTGTCCCGCTGTTCGTCAACGAGGGCGACACGATCCGGGTCGATACCCGCACCGGCGAGTACCTGACGCGGGTCTGACGACGACGCGATGATCGAGCCGGCGGGCGGTGCGCGGATCCTCGGGGTCGGCGAGGCGGCCCGCGCGATCCAGGCGGCCGTCCGTGCCGACGAGCGGCTCCGCGACCTCTGGGTCGAGGGCGAGGTCGGGCGCGTCACCGTCTCGAGCGCCGGGCACGCCTACTTCGCGCTCAAGGACGAGCGCGCCCAGCTCCAGTGCGTCTGGTTCCGCGACGACCGGGTCCGCTCGCCGTTCCAGCCGCAGGCCGGGCTGCGCGTCGTGGTCCACGGCCGCGTCGACTACTACGAGCCGCAGGGCGCGCTCCAGGTCTACGTCGACACCCTCCAGCCCGCCGGGCTGGGCGACCTGACGCTCCGCTTCGAGGCGCTGAAGGCGAAGCTCGCCGAGGAGGGCCTCTTCGCGAGCGAGCGCAAGCGTCCGCTGCCGTCGCGGCCGCCGACGATCGCGGTGATCACGAGCCCGACGGGCGTCGTCTGGCGTGATGTCTCGACCGTCCTGGCCCGGCGCTGGCCGCTCACGCGGGTCGTCCTCGTCGCCTGCCGCGTTCAGGGCGATGAAGCGCCGGCGAGCATCGTCGGCGCGTTCCGGCGGCTCGAGCGATACATCGCGGAGCGGCGTTCGGCAGGGGAGGCGGCGGACGCGCCCGCGCTCACGATCCTCGCGCGCGGCGGCGGCTCGCTCGAGGACCTCTGGGCGTTCAACGACGAGCGCGTCGTCCGCGCGGTCGTCGCCCACCCGATCCCGGTCGTGACCGGCATCGGCCACGAGGTGGACGTCACGCTCGCCGACTTCGCGGCCGATGTCCGTGCCCCGACCCCGTCCGCCGCGGCGGAGCTCGTCGTGCCCGATCGGATCGAGTACGCGGCATCGCTCCGGCGGGCCGCGGACCGCCTCGCCGGTGCCGTGGCGCGCCAGGCCGGCGAGGCCGCGCGAACCCTCTCCGCGGAGCGGCGCGCCCTCGACCGGCTCGACCCGGTCGTGCAGCTCGTCGCGGCGCGCGAGCGGATCGGACTCCTGCTCGACCGTGCGACGGCTTCGGCGATGGTCCGTATCGACCGCGAGCTGGCGGGGCTGCGGCGGGTCGCCGACCGCCTGCCGGCCCTCGCCGCCACCCGAGCCGGGGCCGCCCGGGCGAGCCTCGACGCGGCTGCGGCCGCCCTCGGTGTCCTGGGGCCACAGGCGACGCTCGATCGCGGCTACGCGATCGTCCGGCGGGCCGAGGACGGCCTCGTCGTCCGTGATCCCGCCGAGGCGCCGGCCGGGAC
>JBFKVO010000037.1:0-7151 GCA_041639095.1 Candidatus Limnocylindrales bacterium
CCGACATCGCGCCCGGCGACCCCGCCGCGATCGAGCGGCTCGGCAACGTCCCGGCCCAGACCGCCCCGCCCGACGCCTCGCCGAGCCCCGGCGCGACCGCCTCGCCCGAGCCGTCGCCCGGGTCGGGTGGCGCAGGTGCCCCGCGGCCTCCCGCCCGTGACGAGCTGTGGATCCCGATCGCGCTCGTCGTCCTCGCCTTCGTCGTCGTCGAGTGGCTCGTCTACCAGCGCGACGCGGCGACCCGCCTGTGGCGGTCCGCGACCGCCTGGCGGCGCCCCGCGGAGCGGAGCCGCTGATGGGCATCACGTTCACGAGCCCGCTCTGGCTGCTCCTGCTCCCGCCGCTCCTCGCGTTCGTCATCGGGCTCCACCTGGCCGCGCGACGGCGCGTCGGCCCGTGGCGGCGCCGGTTCGGGGTCGCGCTGCGGGTCGTCGTCGTCAGCGCCATCGTCCTGGCCCTCGCCGGCTTCCAGCTGATCCTGCCGGTGGACCGGCTCGCGACGGTGTTCGTCGTCGACATGAGCGATTCGGTCGGCGAGCCAGGGCGTGAGGCGGCGACCGCGTTCATCCGCGAGAGCCTCGCCGAGCGACCCGACGACGACCTTGCCGGGATCGTCGCGTTCGGCAAGGGCGCGCTGGTGGAGCGGCTCCCCGCGGACCTGAAGGACCTCGAGCGTCTGGCGTCGACGCCGGTCCGCTCCGCGACGGATATCGGCGCGGCGCTTCGGCTCGCGACCGCCCTCTTCCCCGACGACGTCCAGAAGCGGATCGTGCTCCTCTCCGACGGCAACGACACGACCGGGCTCGGGCAGACCGAGGCGGCGATCGCCGGGACGCGCGGCGTCCAGGTCCAGACCGTCCTGATCGGCCCCGGAGCCCGCGACGAGGTCGTCGTCGAGCGGGTGACGACGCCCTCCACCGCGCGGCTCGGCGAGCAGATCGAGGTGGTCGCCGAGATCCGATCGACGGTCGCGCAGACGGCCGCGGTCCGGCTGTTCGTGGACGGCACCCAGGCCGCGTCGGAGCTCGTCGACCTCGTGCCGGGATCCAACCGCGTGTCGTTCCTCGTCGAGCCGAGCGAGCCCGGCTTCCACACGTTCCGCGTCGTCGTCGACGCCCCGCGCGACACGTTCAGCCAGAACGACCGTGCCGACTCGAACACGATCGTCAAGGGCGAGCCGCGGACGCTCGTCGTGGCCGGCAACGACGCGGTGGCGGCGGAGCTCGTCGCCGCGCTCCGGACGGAGCGGCAGCTCGTGGACCTCGTCGCGCCCGAGGCGATGGCCGCGGATCTGACCGGGCTCGCGACGTACGACTCGGTCGTCCTCGTCGACGTGCCCCGCTCGCGTCTGACGGACCGCCAGATGGCGTCGTTGCAGGTGTACGTGCGCGACCTCGGGCGTGGCCTCGTGGCGGTCGGCGGTCCGGACGCGTACGGCGCGGGGGGCTACACGAAGACCCCGCTCGAGGAGACGCTCCCGGTCGACATGGGTGTCCGCGATCGCGAGAAGCAGCCCGACGTCGCGCTCGTCGTCGTCATCGACAAGTCGGGCTCGATGGACGCCTGCCACTGCAACACGTTCGATGGCGGTGGCGGCTCGCAGATCCAGGGCATCCGCAAGGTCGACATCGGGAAGGAGGCGATCCTGCGCGCCGCGGCGGCGATGACCGCCCGGGACGAGCTCGGCGTCGTCGCCTTCGACCAGGCCGCCCACTGGGTCGTGCGCACGCAGCCGCTCGGCGGGATCTCCGACCTCCCGGGCGACATCGGCGGGATCACGCCGAACGGCCAGACGAACATCTTCGCCGGGCTCGAGCAGGCGGTCGCGTCGCTCGAGAATGCGCAGGCGACGCGGCGCCACATCATCCTCCTCACCGACGGCTGGTCGTCGTCGGGCGAGTACGAGGCGATCCTGGCGCGGATGGGGGCGGCCGGGATCACGCTCTCGACGGTCGGCGCGGGCGGTGGCTCGAACCCGTTCCTCGAGGGCCTCGCGCGGCAGGGCGGCGGCCGCTTCTACAACGCGGTCAACCCGGCGAGCATCCCCGACATCTTCCTGAAGGAGACGCAGCAGGTCTCCGGCCAGCAGATCGTCGAGGAGACGTTCCACCCGATCCAGGTCGGCTCATCGCCGATCCTGCGCGGCCTCGACCAGGGCTTCCCGCAGCTCCTCGGCTACAACGGCACCACGGCGAAGCCGGCCGCGCAGACGGTCCTCGTGACGGCGCGCAACGACCCGCTCCTCGCGCAGTGGCAGTACGGGCTCGGGCGGTCCGTCGCGTGGACCTCGGACTCCACCGGCCGGTGGGCCCTGTCGTGGGTCGGCTGGGATGGGTTCCCCCGGTTCTTCAGCCAGCTCGTCGGCTGGACGTTCCCGGGCGAGGAGACGGGCGGCATCGAGGCCCAGTTCGTCTCGCAGGGCAACCAGACGAGCCTGCGCGTCCAGAGCGTCGAGGCGGACGGCTCGCCGCGCGACTTCTACTCCACCCGGGTGGTGATCGTCGGACCGGACCTCGTGCCGCGCGAGGTCACGCTCGTCCAGAACGCGCCGGGCATCTACGAGGCGCCGCTCGGCGAGATCGACCCGGGCGCGTACGCGTTGCGGGTCACGCAGACGCGGCCCGGGAGCGCGGCCCTGGGGCGCACGGTCGGGCTCGTGGCGCCGACGTCGGCGGAATACCGGATCCTCGGCCCGAACGAGGCGCTCCTCGCCACGGTCCGCTCCGCGACGGGCGGCAAGGCGATCACCCTGCCCGCGGAGCCGTGGATCCACGACCTCGCGCGCACGTCCTCGCTCACGGACCTGTGGCCGGCGCTGCTCGTGCTCGCGCTGCTCCTGTGGCCGCTCGACATCGCGCTCCGGCGCGTGTCGGTCGGGCGGCGCGAGTTCGCCGATGCGCGGGCGTGGCTCGGGCGGACCGCCCAGCGGCGGCGCGCGGCGGCACCGCGGACGGCAGCGGCCGAGGGCCTGCTCGCGGTCCGCGAGCGGGCGGGCGGAGCCTCGGCGCGCGCGGCGCTGCTGCGCGGGCCCGAGGGTCGTGAGGGCGAGGCCCCGCCGCCGGGTCGTACGCCCGACGCGGAGCCGTCGGCGGCGACGCCCGATCGCCCGGCGCGGCCGGCTCCAACCCGATTCCGCCAGGCACCGTCTGCGCCGGACCGGCCGCCGGCCGCGCCCGCGGCGCCGGGCCGCCCCGCCCCACCGGCCGCATCCGAGCCCGGCGACGCCGCGGACACCCTCGCGCGGCTCCGCGAAGCCAAGCGCCGAGCGCGCGAGCGCTGATCGGGGGACCTCGGATCGGGGGACCCCGCGCCCCGCGACCCGGCGTCCGGCTCAGGGGCGGCGCGATCCCGTCGCGACGGCCCGGATCGCCTCGACGGCCCGCGGGTCGTCGAGCGCGGAGATGTCGCCCGGGTCCGTGCCGAGGAATGCGGCCCGGGCGACCCGGCGCATGACCTTGCCCGAGCGGGTCTTCGGCAATGCCGGCACGACCGCCACGACGTCGGGCCGGAGCGCCTTCCCGAGCTGCGCGGCGACCTCGGCGCCGATCGCGGCCCGAAGGTCGGCCGAGTCGGTCTCCTCGGGCCGGAGCACGCAGAAGACAGCGATCGATTCGCCCTTCACGTCGTGCGGCAGCCCGACGGCCGCGGCCTCGAGCACGGCCGGGTGGGCCGTGGCCGCGGATTCGACCTCGGCGGGCCCGACGCGCTTGCCAGCGACCTTGAGCGTGTCGTCCGAGCGGCCGTGGATGTACCAGTAGCCGTCGTCGTCGACCTGCGCCCAGTCGCCGTGGACCCAGACGCCCGGGAAGCGCGACCAGTACGTCTCGAGGTAGCGATCGGGGTCGTTCCAGAAGCCGCGCGTCATCCCCGGCAGCGGCTGGCGGATGACGAGCTCGCCCACCGTGCCACGGACCGGCCGTCCGTCCGCGTCCACGACGTCGGCCGCGACCCCGATGCATGGCCCCCCGAACGACGTCGGGCGGACCGGGGTCAGGAGGTTGCCCGACACGATCCCGCCCGAGACCTCCGTCCCGCCCGAGTAGTTGACGATCGGGCAGCGTCCCTGCCCCACCTCGCGGAAGAACCACCACCAGGGGTCCGGGTTCCAGGGTTCCCCGGTCGAGCCGAGCACCCGCAATGACCCCCGGTCATGCGCGCGGATCGGATCCGGGCCATGGGCCATGAGCGCGCGGATCACGGTCGGCGAGAGGCCGAGGTGGGTGACGCGGTGGCGGGCGACGATCGACCACAGACGGTCCGGGCCCGGGTGGTCCGGCGTGCCCTCGTACAGGACGAGTCGGGCGCCGAGCAGGAGCGCCCCGGAGATCGCCCAGGGCCCCATCATCCAGCCGAGGTCGGTGAACCAGAACAGCGTGTCGCCGTCGCCGAGATCGAAGCAGTGGCGGAGATCCTGGGCGCTCTTGATCGGGAAGCCGCCGTGGACGTGGACGGCGCCCTTCGGCCGGCCGGTCGTACCCGACGTGTAGATGAGCATGTACGGGGTCTCCGGATCGGTCTCGGGACGGGTCCGCGGGGCCGAATCGGTGCCCTCGGCCGCACCGGCCGCGTCGAGGGCCTCGTCCCACCAGGCGTCTCGGCCGTCCGCCCATGGCACCGGGTCGCGCCGGTCCCCGAGACGTCGGACGACGAGCACGCGCCGCACGCTCGGTGCCTCGGCGACGGCCGCGTCCGCGGTCTCCTTGAGGGGGACGACGCCCCCGCGCCGAAGGAAGCCGTCGGCCGTGACGAGCATCGACGCTTCGCAGTCGCGCAGACGGCTCGCGACGGCTCCCGCGCCGTACCCGGAAAAGATCGGCGTGTAGATCGCCTCGAGGATGCCGAGCGCGAGGACCGCCACGACCGTCTCCGGGATCATCGGCAGGAGGATCCCGACGCGATCGCCGGCACGGACGCCCTCGGCCGCGAGCATCGCCACCGCCCGGTCGACCGCGTCGCGCAGCTCGGCGTTCGTCAGCGTCCGGACCTCGCCGTCCTCGCCCTCCCACGCGAGGGCCGCGCCATCGGCTGCCCGCTCGGCGCGCGGATCGATCGCCGCTGCCGCGTAGTTGAACCGCCCGCCGCCCCACCAGCGGGACCAGGCAGGGCCGCGGCTCGCATCGAGCGTCGTCGTCGGGGTCCGGGCCCAGGCGAGTCCGAGGTCGTCGCGCGCGGCGGCCCAGAACCAGGCCGGGTCCTCGGCGGCCCGGGCGTGGAGCGCTTCGAGGTCGGCGACGCCGGCAGCGACCAGGAACCGGGCGAGCTTCGACTCCATGCGGTCGCGCTCGGCCGGGCGCCAGGCCGCGTCGGGGACGTCCCTGCCGAAGATCGGCCAGCCGGAGGGGGGCACGATCCCGATGCTAGCACCGCCGCACGGCGGACCTCGCCTCGGTGGTAGCCTCGCGCCGTGCCCCCGACCCGAGTCCCGAGCCCCACGCGCCCGTCGTTCGTTGCCATCGTCCTTGCCGCGGCGCTCGTCGCCGGATGCGGCGCGCTGACGACCACGCCCCCCGCGCCGACCCCCGCGGACTTCCCGGGTCTCGCCGGGACGCTCGCGCAGCACGGGATCCTCATCTCCGACTGGGTCTCCGGCGACGCAGGCTGCGACGACGCGACGCTCGCGCCGACCGCGATCCGCTTCGCCGCCACGGGGTTCGAGGCGACCGAAGCCCGCACGCTGCGGATCTACATCTTCCGAAACCGCGAGGCCTACGAGCGGCGGCGAGCCGACGTCGACGCTTGCGCGCTCGCGTGGGCGGGCGACCCGGCGACGATCGAGGCGGTCGACGCCTCGCCGTTCGTCGTCGTCGGCAGCGGACCGTGGCCGCCCGCCTTCAAGCGGGCGCTGCGGGACGCGATCGTGGAGGCTGCCGGCACCGGCGGCTGACCGGCGGTCACCGGTCCGGGTTCAGACGACGCGCAGGTCGAGGATCTTGCGGGCGATGACGAGCCGCTGGATCTGGCTCGTGCCTTCGCCGATCTCCGTCAGCTTCGCGTCGCGCAGGAAGCGTTCGACCGGGTAGTCCGTCACGTAGCCGTAGCCGCCGTGGACCTGGATCGCGGCGTTCGTGGCGCGGGAGCTCACCTCGGACGCGAACAGCTTCGCCTGCGCCGCAGCGAGCCCGTAGTCGCGGCCCTGGTCCTTGAGCCACGCCGAGCGGTAGACGAGCTGCCGCGCGGCCTCGATCTCGGTCGCCATGTCGGCGACGAGGAAGGCGACACCCTGGAACGAGCCGATCGGGCGCCCGAACTGCTCGCGGGTCTTCGCATACGGGATCGACGCATCGAGGGCGGCCTGGGCAAGCCCCAGCGCGAGCGCGCCGATGCTGATGCGGCCCCCGTCGAGGATCTTGAGGAACGTCCGGAAGCCGCTCCCGCGCTCGCCGAGCATGTTCGCTGCCGGCACGCGGACGCCATCGAACGAGAGCTCGCCCGTCGCCGACGCGTGCAGGCCCATCTTGTCCTCGAGGCGGCCGACGCTGAACCCGGGCGAGTCGGCGGGGACGATGAAGGCGCTGATCTCCGCCTCGTCCCTGTCGGTGGTCCCGGTCCGTGCCGTGATGACGTACGTGCCCGCCTGGCCGGCGTTCGTGATGAAGCGCTTGCCGCCGTCGATGACCCACGTGCCGCCGTCGTCGCCCTCTTCGTGGCGTGCGGTCGTGCGCGTCCCGCCCGCGTCGGATCCCGCGCCCGGCTCGGTGAGCCCGTACGCGCCCACGACCGCGCCCGACGCCATCGGCCGCAGGAAGCGCTCCTTCTGCTCGGGCGTGCCGGCCAGCGCCAGCGGGCCGCACCCGAGGCTCGTGTGGGCGGCGACGATCAGCCCGAGCGAGCCCCAGACCCGCCCGATCTCCTCGACCGCGATCGCGTAGGCGAGCGTGTCCATGCCGGCACCGCCGTCCTCCTCGGCGATCGGGATCCCGAGCCAGCCCATCTCGCCGAGCTTCGCGACGACCTCGGACGGGAAGCGCCGCTCCCGCTCGTGCTCTTCGACGACCGGCGCGACCTCGGTCTCCATGTAGTCGCGGACGGTGTCGCGCAGGAGAGCGTGCTCTGGGGAGAGGTCGTAGTCCATGCGGCGAGCGTATCACCGGCCACCTGGGCCCCGCCCACCGCGCCCGGGTCGACCACGCCCCCGCGCGAGCCGTGCTAGC
>JBFKVO010000038.1:0-7072 GCA_041639095.1 Candidatus Limnocylindrales bacterium
ACGAGAAGTGGGTGACGCCGTTCACCGGGACGGTCCCAGCGGTCCCCTTCTAGGCCGTCGTATCGCTCGGCCCCCGGCGCCGCTCCGCTGAGCTTCGCCGGGGGTCCTTCTACCCGCTGGAGCGACGATGCCGCTGTTCTTCACGCCGGCACTGATCGAGCATTCGGAGCTGTTCCTCGCGGGCGCGCGGACGACCCTCCTGCTGTTCGGCCTCGGGCTCGTCGCGGCGCTCGTGCTGGGCGTGCTCATGGCCAGCCTGCGGGTGTGGGGTGGCAACATCCTGTCCTCGCTGGCCGGCGCCTATGTCGAGTTCTTCCGGAACACCCCGCTGCTCGTGCAGCTGTTCTTCTTCGCCGTCCTGTTCGCACCGGCGAATCTCGGGGTCACCCGCGACCCGGTCATCGTGGGGATCCTCGGGCTTGCGATCTACACCGGCGCCTACGTCACCGAGGTCGTCCGCTCCGGGATCCTGTCCGTCGACGCCCGACAGATCGAGGCCGCGCGCTCGCTCGGTCTGACCCAGATCCAGGCACTCCGCCTCGTCGTCCTCCCGCAGGCGGTTCGCACCGTGATCCCGCCGCTCGGCAACGTGGCGATCGCGCTCGCCAAGAACACGACGATCGTCTCCGCCATCGCCGCGAACGAACTCCTGAAGGTCGCGGGGATCATCGAGACCCGCAACGCGACGATCGAGGGCTTCGTCGCCGCGCTCTTCGTCCTATGGGCGCTCACCCTGTCGATGGCGTTCATCCTGAGCCGCCTCGAGCGGCGCCTGGTCTTCGCCCGATGACGGCGATGCCGACCGCGCGCGCCACGGGACTCAGGGTCAGCGGGCAGGTCTGGACAGCGCTCATCATCGGCGGGCTGATCGTCGCCGGCTTCGCCTCGGGCACGATCCCGGTCAAGCCGTGGGAGCCGTTCCTGCGTCTCGACACGTGGACCTTCCTCGGCCAGGGGCTCCTCGTCACGCTGCTCATCGGCGGCGTCTCGCTCGTCCTGGCACTCGTCTTCGGGATCCCGCTGGCGATGGCCCGCGCGGCGTTGAAGGGACCCATCGGCTGGCTCATCAGCGGCTACATCGAACTGATCCGGGCGACTCCGATCCTCGCCCTGCTCCTGATCATCTTCCTGGGCGTGTCGCGGCTCGGGATCGATCTCCCGGCGATCCAGGCCGCGATCGTGGGGCTGACCATCTACAACAGCGCCACGATCGCCGAGATCGTCCGCGCCGGCATCAAGTCGATCCCGGTCGGCGAGGTGGAGGCCGCGCGATCGCTGGGCCTCAGCTACTGGAAGACGATGCGCCTCGTCGTGCTTCCGCAGGCGCTCGCCCGGATGATGCCGGCGATCGTGTCCCAGCTCATCACGCTCGTGAAGGACACGTCGCTCGCGTTCATCCTCGGGGCCCAGGAGCTCGTCGGGTTCGGCCGGTCGTTCTTCACGTTCTACGGCAACGTGCTCGAGACCTACATCGTGCTGGCAGTGCTCTTCTTCCTGATCAACTACCCGCTGTCACTCGTCTCGCGCCGCCTCGAGGCCGGTCGCGCCCCGACCGAGCGCCCCTCGGCGGTCCTGAGCAAGGACGTGACGATCGCATAGGTCCTGCGACACGGGAAGTGGTGGAGATGAGGGGACTCGAACCCCTGACCCCCGCGATGCGAACGCGGTGCTCTTCCAGCTGAGCTACATCCCCACGGGGTCGACGGCGCCGGAGCGGCCGGACCGGGGGCGAGTGTAGCACGCACCCACCCGCGGACCCGGCAGCGGGCCGGCCGTAACGCTCCCCGGCCACGCGATCGCGGACCACGTCCCCGCGCCGTCGTTACGGTCCCGCGCGCCGGCACGCTCCCGACGCCGGGCGCGGCGAGCCCGTACCCTGCGCCGATGGCGACCGGACTGCTGCTCGGCCTCGGCGCGGCACTCATGTGGGGACTGACCGACGTCAGCGGCGCGGTCGCCAGCCGCCGCTTCGGCAGTCTCCCCGTCCTTGCCATCGCCCACCTTGCCGGTCTCTCGACGCTCGCGCTGGTCGCCGTCGTGCGCGGTGTCTCGTTGCCTTCGGACGCGGGGTTCCTCGTTTCGGCCGTGGCGGTCGGGCTCTTCGGGGCCGGCGCCTACCTGGCGTTCTTCACGGGCCTCCGGATCGGCCCGCTGGCGGTCGTGAGCCCGACCGTCGCCGCGTTCGGCGGCCTGACCGTCGTCCTGTCGGTCATCTACCTCGGCGAGCGACTGACCCCGTTCCAGGCGGTCGGAGCGGCCCTCGCGACCGCGGGCGTCATGCTCGTCGGGTTCGTGTCCGACGGCGGCCTGCGGGCGACCCGGATCGTCGGTCCCGGCGTCGCCTTCGGCTTCGCCGCGCTCGTGCTGTTCGCGCTGATGACCGTCGCGTCCTCGGGGCCGATCCGCGAGGCGGGCTGGCTGGAGTTCATCCTCGCGTCGCGGATCGTCAACGTGTCGGTCGTCTGGCTCCTGCTGGCGGCGAGTGTCGCGACCCGGGCAGGAGCCTTCCGGCCGTTCCTCGAAGGGGGCGCGACACCGTCGCCGCGCTGGCTCGTCGTCGCCGTCGTCGCCGGCCTGCTCGACGTGGCCGGTCTCGTCAGCTTCGCCTACGGCCTGGAGGTGTCCCAGACGTGGATCGTGGGCCTCGCCAGCTCCTTCGGGCCGGCGATCGCCGTCGTCGTCGCGGTCGTGTTCATGCGCGAGCGGCTGCGCCGGACGCAGTGGCTCGGGATCGCGGTGCTCGCCGCGGGCCTCGCCGCCGTCGCGCTTCCCTGACCGTCGTCAGGCCGGCAGGCTGAACCAGAACCGCGTCCGCCCCCCGTCCGTGTCGGCGCCGACCCGGCCGCCCGACGCCTCCACGAGCTGCTTGACGATCGCGAGGCCGATCCCGACGCCGCCGCGGGCGCGGTCGCGCGACTTGTCGACCCGGTAGAAGCGCTCGAAGACGCGTTCGAGCTCGTCGTCCGGCAACGGGTCGCCGCTGTTCGCGACTGACACGAGGAGGTCCCCCGGGCGGCGCTCGGTCCGGATCTGGATCTCGCCGCCCGGCGGCGTGTAGCGCACCGCGTTCGAGAGGAGGTTGTCGAGGACCTGGGCGAGGTGATCGGGGTTCGCCCGCGCCGGCAGGACGTCCGGCAGATCGGCGACGAGCGTGAGCCCGGCGCGCTCGACCCCTGGGGCGACCAGGTCGATCGCCCGGCGGATCGCTGCGACGAGATCGACCTCGACGAGGCGCGGCGGCTCCGTCGACGCGTCACCGGCGGCGAGCGCGTCGAGCGAGTGCGACAGGCGGACGAGCCGCTCGGCCTCCTCCCAGAGCGAGTCGTACGTCGCCGCATCCGCCTCGATGACGCCGTCGCGGATCGCCTCGAGGTAGCCCTGGAGGTTCGTCAGCGGGGTCCGCAACTCGTGCGCCGCGTTGGCGATGAAGTCGCGCCGGATCCGTTCCTGGCGCTCGAGCGCCGCGGCCATCTGGTTGAACGAGTCGGCAAGGCTCGCGATCTCCTCCGGGCCGTCCCGCGGCACGCGGGCGGCGTAGTCGCCCGCGGCGATCCGGCGGGCCGCCGCGCCCACCTCGGCGAGGGGTCGCGACAACCTCCGGGCGAGCACGACCGCGAGGCCCAGGCTCGCGAGAACCGCGACCCCGACGGCGATGACGACGACGCTCGTCACCGACGCGTCGTACATCTCGCGCGCATGCGCCGCGGTGTCGCCGGTCTTGACCATCATGTCCGTGAACGTCTCGGCGCCGATGACCGTGACCCCGAGGGCGAGGATCGCGATGCCGAGGACGGCCGAGCCGAGCGCGCCGGCGGCGATCCGGAGAGCGATGCCCCGGCCACTCATCGGAGTGGCGCGGCGCGGTAGCCGACGCCGCGGACCGTGGCGACGTAGCGCGGCGCATCGGCATCGTCGCCGAGCTTGTCGCGCAGCCTGCCCACGTGGACGTCGATCGTCCGGTCGAGGACCTCCGCCTCGTCCCGGCCGTACACGGCGTCGAGGAGCTGGTCCCGGCTGAGCACGCGGCCGTCAGCCTCGAGGAGCGTCGTGAGGAGGCGGAACTCGACGTGCGTGAGCGCGACCGGTGTCCCGTCCCGGGTGACCTCGTGGCGCTCCCGATCGACGACGAGGTCCGCGTGGTGAAGTGGCGGGAGCGCCGTCCGCACCTCGCCGTCGCCCGATCGCGTGGCCCCGTCGGCCCCGGCGTCCGCGCCGGCCGGCGCGGACGTTCGGCGGAGGATCGTCTTCACCCGGACGACGAGCTCGGCGGGGGAGAACGGCTTCGGCAGGTAGTCGTCCGCGCCCTCCTCGAGCCCGGTGATCCGGTCGAGGACCGAGCCGCGCGCCGAGAGGATGAGGATCGGGATGTCGCGGGCGGCGCCCTCCGAGGCCCGGATCATCCGCGTGACGGCGCGGCCGTCGAGCTCGGGGAGCATGAGGTCGAGGACGACGAGCGCCGGCCGGTGGCTGGCGATCGCCTCGAGCGCGGCGCGTCCGTCGCCGGCCGTGGCGACGAGGAATCCCTCGCGCTCGAGGTACGTGCGCACGAGTCGCACGATCTTCGCGTCGTCGTCGACGACGAGGATCGGACGATCGGTGAGGGTCTGGCGAGGGAGCATCGCGTCCATCGTAGCGGCCGATCCTATGCCTGCCGGATGACGCCCCGGTGACGCTTCATTCGGGTCGTCGCGGGCGCATTCGGCCCTTGCCAATATCGAACATCCGTTCGATAATCCGGGGACGATGCGCACCCTCTCCCCGGACGTCACGGCCGCGATCGCGACCCTCCAGGCGCGCTGGGGAGCGGCCGCGCCGCGCCGCTTCGGGGAGGGCCTGGGAGCGGCTCACGACAGCCACGGGTCCACCGTCGGGGCGCTCGCGACCGTGCCGCTCCCCGGCGAGGAGGCTCCGGACCCGGCGCCGACCCCGGGCGAGGCCTCGTTCCCTGCCTCGCCTCCGGTCCCGCTCCCGGCTCCGGCGCACCTGCCGGGCCACGAGGTCGTCCCGACCGGGTTCGCCGCGCTCGACGCCATCCTCGGGCCCGGCGGGCTGCCGCGCGCGGCGAGCGTGGCCCTCCGCGGCGATGCCTCGAGCGGTCGGACCACGCTCGCGCTCCGGCTCGCCGCGGAGGCCCAGGTCGCGGGTTCGATCGTCGCCTGGCTCGATCTCGCCCGCGCGTTCGACCCGGTCGAGGCCGTCGCCCGCGGCGTCCGCCCGGAGTGGCTCGTCGTCCTGACGCCGGCGACCATGGCGGACGGCCTCGCGCTCGCCGGCGCGCTCCTCGCGGCGCGCACGGTGGACCTCCTCGTGGTCGACCTCCCGGCGCGGCCGGACGCGAGCGTCCGGCGCGGCGCGTTCGAGGACCGTCTCCACCGGCTCGTCGCCCTGGCCCGCCGGGCCGAGACCCTCCTCGTCGTCCTGGAGCCGCCCGACCCCTCTCCGGCCGTCGCCCGGGCCGTCGCCGCGACGGCCGGGCTGCGCCTCGAGCTGGCCCGGCGGGCGTGGATCCGCCTCGGGCGGGACGTCGTCGGGCAGCGGACGGAGGTGACGGTCGCGCGCAACCGGTTCGGTCCGCCGGGACGCCGGGCGGAGCTTCGGATCCTCTACGCGGAGGGCGGCGAGCGGGACGCCTGCCTCCTCCACGACCGGTTCCTCCACGACGGTCTCCTCGCCGAGCCGCCGCCCGTCGCGCTCGCCGGACACTCGGCGGGCCTGCCGCCCGCCGACGCCCGCCCCGAGGCCCCCGGCCTCCCGATCCAGCCCCCCGTGCTCCTCGAATCCGGGACCCATGCCGATGCGACGTCTCCACCTCTACTGGCCGCACCTCCTCCTCGATCTCGCCCGGCACCGCTCCGGCTCGTTCCCGCCGGGCCCGGTCGTCCTCGGCGGCCAGCCGTGGACGGACGGGACGGTCCTGGACGCCGATCCCGTGGCGCGCGCGCTCGGGGTCCGGCGCGGGATCCCGCTCGGGTCGGCGCACCGGCTGGCGCCGGAGGCGACGTTCCTCGATCCGGCCCCGGAGGCTGACCGGGCCGCCGTCGAGGCTGCCTTCGAGGTCCTCGCCCGGTTCAGCCCGGGCCTCGCCGGGACCGCCGACCCCGCCGATCCGGCGTTCGGGCTCCTCGAGGTCCAGGCCGACGGGCTCGAGCCGCTGTGGGGCCCCGAGCCGGTCCTCGTCGAGCGGCTCGTCGCCGCCCTCCGACCGGTCCTCCCGGCGCCGCCCCGGGCGGGGATCGCCGGCACCCGGTTCGGGGCCACCGTCGCGGCAGGCCTCGCGGCTCCGGGCGCGCTCGAGTCGATCCCCGCCGACGATCGTGCCGGCCCCGGTCCCGAGGCAGCCTTCCTCGCCCCGCTGCCGGCTGCGCTGCTCACCGCGGACGCCGACGTCCGCGCCCGGCTCGTGCGCTTCGGGCTGCGCCGGATCGGGGCGGTCGCCGCGCTCGCCCGGTCGGCGCTCGTCGCCCGCTTCGGCGAGGAGGGAGCCCGGATCCACGCCCGGGCACGTGGCGAGGAGCTCGAGCCGTTCCGTCCGCGCCGGCTGCCGGAGCGGGTCGCCCTCGCGCTCCCGATCGAGCCGGCGGTCGAGGAGCTCGAGGCGGTCCGCTTCGTCCTGCGCCGGGTCGCGACGGCCCTCGCCGCGCAGCTCGTCGCCCGCGGGCTCGCGGCCACGCGAGCGCACCTCGTCCTCGAGCTCGATCTCGCGTTCGCGCCGCGCGGGACGTCCCCGCGCCTGGAGATCGACCAGCGCCTGCCGGAGCCCACCGCGGACGCCGAGGCGATCGAGCGTCTCCTCCTCGCTCGGCTCGAGCGGACGCCGCCGCCGGCCGCGGTCGGCCGTCTCGCGCTGGATCTGGCCGGGGCGGAGCCGGCCGCCGGTCAGCAGCTCCAGCTGTTCGTGCCGCAGGCCGCCCGCGGCGCCCGGCTCGGCTGGCAGCTCGCCCGGCTCGCGATGACGTTCGGGGAGGATGCGGTCCGACGGGTCGAGCTGGCGGATCCCGAGGCGCCGCTTCCCGAACGCCGCTGGCACTGGCGCCCGGTCGCGCCGCCGGACCCGATCGGTGCGACCACCGGG
>JBFKVO010000039.1:0-7041 GCA_041639095.1 Candidatus Limnocylindrales bacterium
CCGTGGGTCGTCACCGCCGACGAGATCGCCCGCCCGGGCGCGCTGCGCCTCGGATGCGCCGTCAACGACGTCGCGATCCAGGACGGCCGCACCGACGCGATGCGCTTCCCGATCGCCGACATCGTCGCGTTCCTCAGCCGCCACGTGACCCTGCGCCCGGGCGACCTCATCGCGACCGGGACGCCGCCTCGCCTCGCGGCACCGCGCGGGCCGGAAGCCCGCCTCGCACCCGGCGACGAGGTCACGGTCTGGATCGAGGACATCGGGGAGCTGACCACGTCGATCGCCTGACCCGCCGTCGGGCGGCCGTGCACCACGGCCACCGGCCCCACCACCCGCCACCCAGCGCGAAGGAGGACGCCACGATGAAGCCGCCGACCGTGTTCCTCGGGGAGATGACGAACCGCGAGCTCGAGGCCTTCCTCCGCGCGGCGCGGGAGGCCGGCGGCGGCCCGCCGACGGTCCTCGTCCCGACCGGCTCGACCGAGCAGCACGGGCCGCACGGGCCGCTCCTGACCGACGCCCTCGTCCCGACCGAGGTCGCCCGCCGGATCGCCCCCGAGCGCGGCGCCCTCGTGGCGCCGGCGATCAACTACGGCCTGTCGTACCCGCACGTCGGCTTCACCGGCGTCGTCCACCTGCGGATCCCGACGTTCATGGCCCTCGTCGAGGACATCGCGCTGAACCTCGCGACGATGGGCTTCGGGCGGATCGTGTTCCTCAACGGCCACTACGACAACACGTACGCCATCGCCTACGCGATCGCGAACGTCGCCGAGCGGCTGCCCGAGGGCGCGCGCGCGTTCCCCGTCAACTACTGGGACGGGCTCACCGCCGAGGAGGCCGGCGAGTTCTTCGGGCCGACGGCGGGCCTCCACGCGAACCGCGCCGAGACGTCGGCGGTGATGGCGATCGACGCCGGCCTCGTGGACCTCGACGCGGCGAACGCCGAGTTGCCGCCGTTCCCCGAGGTCACGAACCCGGCCCCGGTCCACACCGCGTTCTTCTTCACGTCGCCGGGCTCGATCGGGCGGGCGACCAAGTCCGGCACGTGGGGCGACGCCCGCGAGGCGTCGGTCGAGTACGGCGAGCGCTACCTCGCGGTCGTGTCGCGGGCGACGATCCGGGTCCTCGACGACATCGAGCGAACGTTCGCGGCGATGCCGTAGGCCCCGCGCCGGACCGCTCAGCTCTCCGCGGTCACCCGCGTGTACGCCGCCGCGACGACGACGATGATCGAACCGAACAGGACCTGGCGGACCGCCTCGGGGAGGCCGAGGACCGTGAGGAGCGAGGTCAGCACGGTCAGGATGAGGGCGCCGACGATCGTTCCCCCGTAACCGCCGCGGCCACCGAGGATCGACGTCCCGCCGATGACCGCGGCCGCCACCGAGGGGAGCAGCAGCGAGTCGGCAAGGGTCACGCTCGCCGTGTTGTTCAGCCCGGACAGGAGGTAGCCGGCGATCGCCGCGATGACGGCCGAGATCACGTACAGCGCGATGAGCACCTGCCACGCCCGCACGCCGGACAGCCGCGCGGCGACCGGGTTGTCGCCGATCGCGTAGAGGAGCCGCCCGAAGCCGGTCCGCCACAGCCCGACCAGGATGATCGCGGCGACCGGCACGAACACGAGGAGGCTGTTCGGCAGGATCCCGAACGACTGCCCGGACCCGAGCCAGCGGAGCGCGTCCGGGACGCCGGCGCCGGTCTGGACCATGACGATCTGCCAGACGTTCGCGAGCCCGAACACGACGAGGCTCATCCCGAGGGTCATGATCAGCGGGTGGACGCGGAACACGCCGACGCCGACGCCGCTGAGGAGACCCGCGACGGCGGCCACGCCGATCGTGATGAGGAGCGCGGCCGGCAGGCCGACCGGGCCGACGAGGGTCGCGACGACGAACCCGCTCATCGATGCGACCGCGGCCACGGACAGGTCGATGCCGCCGGTCAGGAACGTGATCGTCTGGCACGCGGCGAGGAGGGCGAGCGGGATCGCCGCGCGCATGATCACCCCGAACCAGTTCGCGTTCACGACCTCCGGCCGGATGAACCAGATGAGCACGATGAGCAGAACGAGGAGGCCCACGAGCGGCACGAGCGGCTGGTCGCGGAACAGGCGGCGCCACGCGCTGGCCGAGAGCCATGGGGAGCGCGTGGTCGCGGCGCCGGCCTGCGCGTCGCCGCTCACGAGCGGGACCTCCGCAGCTGGATGAGCGAGCCGATCATGACGACGCCGATGAGGATGACGCCCTGGACGACGACGGCGAGGTTCGTGTTCACGTTCAGGAACGTCATGTCGGTGCGGATCATCTGGAGGATGAGGACCGCGACGAGCGGGCCGAAGACCCCGCCGCGGCCGCCCGAGAGGGCCACGCCGCCGAGCACCACCGCGGCCACGCTCTGCAGCGTGTACGGACCCGGGACCGGCGTCCCGATGCCGGTGCTCGCCGTGAGCGACAGACCGCCGAACGCCGCGAACAGGCCGGCCAGCATGTAGGCGAGGATCCGCGTCCGGTCCACCGGCACGCCGCTCCGGAACGCCGCCAGTCGGTTCGACCCGATCGCGTAGATCGACAGGCCCCAGCGCGAACGTCGGAGCGGGATCCAGATCAGCGCGACGATCAGGACAAGGACGACCGCCGCGCGCGGGATCCACTCGCTCAGCACGGAACCGATGACGAGGTCCTTCAGCCACGCGGCCGACCCGCCGCCCGGGGTCTTCAGGACGAGGAGTGCGCAGCCGGCCCAGACGAACAGCATCGCCAGCGTGACCACGATGTCGGGCACCTTCGTCCAGACGACGAGGAGGCCGTTGACGAACCCGAGGAAGAGCCCGAGCGCGAGCACGCCGATGACGACGGCGACCCCGACCTCCTCGGGCTGGCCCTTCATCAGGGTCGCCGCGACGACGCTCGTGAGCGCCATCATCGAGCCGATCGAGAGGTCGATCCCGCCCGAGATGACGACGATCGCCTGGGCGACGGTCGCGAGCGCGAGCGGCAGGACCGAGATCGCGAGGCCCTGGACCCCGGTCACCCCGTAGTTCGGCTGGATGATCCGGGTGAAGACGAGGAGCAGCGCGAAGAACGCGATCAGGCTGAGCGGCCACGCGTGGTGCCGCGCCCACGAGACGACGACCTCCGACGCGCGGGCGCGGACGACGTCGACGGGCACGGACGGGGCGGTCATCCGTCGGCCCTCGCTCCCCCGGTCGCCGCCGACCCGGGACTCCCGGCACCGTTCGGCGGGGCGTCACCGAGGTTGTAGGCCGCGCGGAGGAGGGTCGCCTCGTCGGCGTCGGCGGCGTCGATCTCGGCGACGATCCGCCCGCCGAAGATGACGATCGCGCGGTCGCAGACGAGCTGGACCTCCTTGAGCTCGGACGTGTAGAGGAGCACCGAGGCACCCTCGGCCGAGAGATCGCGGACGAGCCGGTAGATCTGGTTCTTCGTGCGGATGTCGATGCCGCGCGTCGGGTCGAAGCAGAGCATCGTGCGCACACCGCCGGCGACCCAACGGGCGATCGTCACCTTCTGCTGGTTACCGCCCGACAGGCGGCGGACCTCGCCCTGCGCTCGGGTGTCGATCTGGAGCGTCGCGATCGCGCCGTCGACCTTCTCCTTCTCGCTCCGGGTGTCGATCGGGCCCCAGCGCGGGAGCCGCGTCGTGAACGGGAGCGCGATGTTCTCGCGGACCGAGCGCTGCATGAGGAGCGCCTCCGCGCGATCGGCGGCGACATACACCAGGCCAGCCCGGATCGCGTCGGCCGGATGGTGGAAGGACACCGGGCGCCCGTCGACCTTGAGCGTGCCGCTGCTCGGGCGGCCGGCCCCGGACAGGACCTCGAACAGCTCGTCCTGCCCCTGGCCCTCGAGGGCGACGACGCCGAGCACCTCGCCCGGGCGGAGCTCGAACGAGACGTCGTGGAGCTTCGTCCCGGAGCTGATGCCGTTCGCCGACAGGCGCGGCGCCTCGCCCGTCCCGGCGTCGGCGGTGTCCGCGGCCGGCGCGGCCCCTGCCTCGCGCGCCGGCAGCTCGACGATCTCGCCGAGCATCAGTTCGACGATCCGCTCCTCGGAGCCCTCGGTGACGTCGACGACACCGACCGTCTCGCCCTCGCGGAGGACCGTGGCCCGGTCGCAGACGGTTGCGATCTCGAGCATCCGGTGCGAGATGAAGATCACCGAGCGGTCGGTCCCGCGCACGTCGACGACGGCCTCGAGGACCTTCTCCGTGAGGTTCGCCGGCAGCGCCGCGGTGATCTCGTCGAGGAGGAGGACGTCCGGCTCGATCGCGAGCGCACGTGCGAGGTCGATGATCCGGAGCGTCGCGAGCGGCATCCGACGGGCCAGGGTCGTGAGGTCGATCTCGTCGAGCCCGAGCCGGTCGATCCAGGCGCGGAACGGCTCTTCCGGGGTCTCGGTCAGACGCAGGTTCGAGCGGATGTCGAGGTCGGGGATGACCGACGGCTCCTGGTAGACCGAGACGATCCCGCCGCGCCGGGCCTCGGCCGGCGAGTGGGCCATGCGCTGCTTGCCGCGGACGGTGATCGTGCCGGCGTCGGGATGGACCGCGCCGGTGAGGATCTTCACCATGGTGCTCTTGCCGGCACCGTTCGCGCCCATGAGCGCGTGGACCTCGCCGGTGCGGACGGCGAGCGATGCGTCGCGCAAGGCGACGACGGCGCCGTACGTCTTCGAGACGCCGGTCGCCTCGAGCAGCAGGTCGTTGGCCGAGACGGTCATCGGACGGGGTCGATCCCTGCCAGCCGTGGTCGAGGTGTTCGGAACGCGATGGAGGTGCCGGCGTGGCCGGCACCTCCATGGTACGGGACGGTGTGAGGGGTCCGGACTACTCGCCCGGGCCCTTGCAGGCAACGGCCTGCTCGGGGGTGTACGTCGTGTAGCCCTCGATCTGGAGACCGAGCGGCCAGAGCGGGTCGAGCCCGTCGACCTGCCACGACGCGAGGAGCGCCTTGCCGGCGTCGGTCGTGTTGTCCGCGACCACCGGCTTCAGGAGGACGGTGTTCGGCTTCGGGGCGGTCGGATCGACGTCGATCGTGTCGCCCCGCAGGATCTTGAGCGCGAGGTTGACGCCCGCGCCACCGACGGCCGCCGTGTTCGTCACGGCCGCGCCCTCGAGGCCCGGATAGTCGGTCGGGTTGAGGAGCATGCCGACGAACGCGCCGAGGTCGGCGCCGACGATCGGCACGAAGTCCTTGCCCGCGGCCTTGATCGCATCGACCACCTGCGAGTCCATGCCGGACGTCCAGATGCCGTCGATGTTGTCGTACTGGCCGCTTGCCAGGAAGTCGTTGATCAGGGTCGTGGTGGTCGCCGGATCCCAGCCGGTATGCACGCCGTCCGCATTCGGGACGATCGTGATGCCCGGATAGTCCGCGAGGACCTCCTTGAACCCGATGTCGCGGTCGGTGTCGGCCGGGTGGCCGGCGAAGCCGCGCATGTAGTACACGGTGCCCTGGCCGCCGAGCTTGTCGAACAGCCACTTGGCGCCGAGCTTCGCGTACTCGATCTGGTTGTTGTAGAGGTTGTACGTGTTCGGATCGTTGACGAAGGCGTCGACCGAGACCGTCACGATGCCGGCCGCGTTCGCCTCGGCGAGGGCCGGGTTGAGCGCGTCGGGATCGTTCGGGTTGAACACGATCGCGTCCACGCCCTTCGCGACCAGGTCGCGAAGATCCTGGAGCTGCCCCGCGGCGTCGGTGTTGCGGTGGATCGTCGTGAGCTCGGCCACCTGGCCGGACGCGAGCGCCTCCGCCTTCGCCGTGCAGACCTGCTCCTCGCGGAAGCCGTTGCCGACGCCGCCGCCGTTCGAGTAGCCGATGTTGTAGCTCATCGGCTCCGGGGTCGCGTCGGACGTCGGGGCCGGGGTGTCACCCGGGGCCGGTGTCGCCGTCGGGGGGGCCGGCGTGGCGCCACCCGTGCAGGCGACCGCGAGGATGGCCATCGACGCGATGCCGACGAGCAGTCGCGCGCGGGCCGATCCTGTGCTGGTCATGCGTTCTCCTCCTCTGCGATGGATCGATATCGGGGCCGACTGCTCGGTCGGCAGCGACCCCAGACTTCCCGGTGGGGGTCGTCGGATCATCCTGCCGGCTTCACCTCCTGCCTCTTGCGCTAGGGTGGTCGGCGATCGGCCTCAGGCCGGACCGCCGAACGGTGTCTCGGGCGGCAGCGCCCCCGTGAACCTCCCCGCATCGACGCCGCGTTCGGCGTCTGGACGTGCTCCATCATGCCTCGTCCGACGCCCGACCGAAAAGCGGTCGCCGACCGGCTGGCATGCGCCGACGATCGTACAGCCGGCGGACGTGATCGACACCGGGCGGTGCCTCGCGGTCGCAACGGTTGTGCCTGGTGACACGGGGCCGCGCCGCCTGCGACCGCCGCCACGGGTGGGGGCGCGGGGCCGCGACTCCCCGGCCGTGCCCACCAGCGAGCCGCGCAGCAGGACACGGTGCCGGGGATGCGCCCGCGATTGACTCGCAGGAGCCTCCGCGCGTATTCTCGATTATCGATGATTGCTCCGGGTGACCGCCGACCGGTTCGATCCCGCGGCGCCGAGCCCACGTCGCATCTCGCGAGGACGCTGCCATGCCCGCCACCGGCACCCCACCCGACTCGCTGACCGGCTCAGCCGCGGCGAGCGATCCGCTGTCGAGGTTTCGCCTCGACGACCGCGTCGTCATGATCGCCGGCGGAGGTGGCGCGATCGGGTCGGCGATGGGTGAAGCGTTCGCCGGTGTCGGCGCGACGACCGTCCTCGTGGCTCGGACTTCGGAGCGGGCCGCGGAAGCGGCCGATCGGGCGTCCGCCGGCGGCGGCACCTGCATCGGCGTGGTCGCCGACCTGACCGTGGAGGCCGATGCCGAGCGGATCGTCCAGGAGACGCTCGACGCGTATGGCCGGCTCGACGTCATCGTCAACGCCGTCGGCGGGGGCGCCGGCAAGGTCCTCTTCGATGCCGAGGTGTACCCGCGCGACGCGTGGGACTGGATCTTCGAGCTGAACGTCAGGAGCA
>JBFKVO010000040.1:0-6970 GCA_041639095.1 Candidatus Limnocylindrales bacterium
CGCTCGCCCAGCGCCGCGCTGCGGTCGCAGCCGGCCTCGCCGCCTACGACGCAGGCGACCACTTCGAGGCGCACGAGCTCCTCGAGCCGGCCTGGATGGGCAGCGATGACCTCATCGAGCGCGACCTCGTGCAGGGCCTCATCAAGGTCGCGGCCGCGTTCGTCCACGCGGAGCGTGGCAATCCGACCGGCGTCGGGAAGAACCTCCGCGGGGCTCGCACGCGGCTCGCCGCGGCGGCGGCCGGACCCGATGCGCTCGCCGACCGCCTCGCGGCGCTCGAGGCCGACGTCGACGTCCCGGGCGTCCTCGCGGCGATCGACGACCGGCTCGCCCAGCTCGAGGCCAGCCCGGCCGACGCAAGCGTGCCGATCCCGCTCCACCATGGCAGCCGCGGGAGGACCGCCCGTTGACGGCCCAGCAGATCCCGGAGATCGACGTCGTCGAGGCCCATCGACGGCTGACCGACGCCGCCGACGGCCCCGCGCCGGTCCTCATCGACGTGCGCGAGCCCAACGAGTACGTCGCGGTCCGCGCGGAGGGTGCCGCACTGTTCCCGATCTCGACGTTCCTGCTGCGGATCGGCGAGCTCCCGAAGGACCGGCCGATCCAGTTCATCTGCCAGACCGGCAACCGGTCGGGGAACGCGACGGCCTACCTGCTCGCCAACGGCTGGACTGATGTCGTCAACGTGGCCGGCGGGACCGTGGCCTGGGCACGCGCCGGTCTGCCGTTGCGTCGCGGTCCGGCGGAGCCTGGCGAGGAGGACCTGCCCGGCCGCTGAGCCCGGGACGACGGGGGAGTTCGATCCCTCGTGGCGTCAGCGCCGCCGGCGGCGGCTGCGCAGGTTCTCGACGATCTCCCGGGTGCGTTCCTTGTGCGCGAACGCCCAGCCGGCGGCGACGAGGATGAAGAAGTTCACCATCCCGACGCCCATCGCGTTCATGTAGCCGAGCTGCTGGCCGATCTCGCCCTCGATCCGGAGCGCAGGGATGACGACACCGACGAGGCCCGCCTGGAAGAACGGCGCCTGCGGCGCGAGGTTCGCGCGCACCGACGACGTCAGCACCCCGCCATCGGCCATGCCACCGACGAGGAACGCGTTCGGACCGCTGACGAGCACGGCCGGCCCGGCGAGGCCCGCCGGGAGGTCCGTCTGCTCGAGGCGCCGCCACTCGACGATCTCGCCGGTCGCCGTGGGCACCGTCCAGTACAGCTCCGACCGGAGGGTCGAGCCGTCCGAGCCACCGACGACGTAGAGGCTGCCGTTCGCGGTGAACCCGCCGGTGTCGGTCCGCGGACCGGGCAGGTCGGCCTGGCCGCCGGCCACCGCCCAGCCGAGGAGCTTGAGGGTCGTGTCCGAGCCCTCGACCGGCTGGCCGTGGCTGTCGAGGACGGCCTCGCTGCGGAGCGTGCCCCGCTGGACCGTGGCCAGCGGCCCGTCGGCCCCGCGGCCGCCGTAGTACCAGACATGGTCGCCCACCTGGGCGGCCGTGCCGTCCGCGGCCGGGGTCACGAGGACCCCGGGCTGCTCCACCCACTCGCCGAGGAGGCCGGCGTTGTCGAAGGTCGACTTCCATGTGGAGCCGGTCAGGCCGTCCGGCGTCTCGCCGCCGACGAGGAGCAGCCCGTCGCCGACGGAGACCGCGGCGGCACCGGCGAGCGGTCCCGGTCCCCTCGTCTCAGGATCCGCGTCGGCGGGCGGTGTCAGCCCGAGCGGCAGCTCGACCTCCTCGGCCGTCTGCCAGCCGCCGAGCTCGCCCGTCTCGAGGTCGGGGCTGAGCACGAAGACGGTGTCCGCGAGCGCCCCTTCGGCGTCGCGACCGCCGATCACGAAGATGTTCGCGCCGACGACGGCGACCGCGGCGTCCGTCCGTGGCGCCGGCAGCGGCGGCCCCTCGGCCCAGGCCCCGAACGTACCCTCCCCGAGCTTCGCGTGGAAGACGGTGGCCGAGGCGCTCGTGCCGTCGGTGCCGCCGATGTACAGGACGCTCGAGCCGATCTGGAGGACGGACCCGCCCGTGCGCGCGGCCGGCAGGGCGACCTCGGGCGGCGACGGCTCCCACGGCAGCACCGCACCGCCCGGGACCGGGCAGACGTCGAGCCGGTTCTCCGGCGGGCAGAGGTTGATCGGCGACCAGGCGAGGATGCCGAGATCGATCGTCCGGTTGACCGTGATGTAGTACGCACGATCCGGGATGTACCCGAGCAGGAAGATGATGATCACGAGCCAGATCGCCGCCTTGACGGTCGCCCAGCCCCAGCCGTCGGCGTCGAGCAGGCCGAACAGCGCGCGGCGGCGGACGGGTGGGTGGCCAGGCTCGAGCGCCTGCGTCGTCGCGGCCATCGCTACTCCACCGTGAGCGTGCCGGTCATCGCCGGGATGGGGTGCACGGAGCAGATGAACGTGTACGTCCCGGGATCGAGGGGCGGGATCACGTACAGCGTCTCACCGGCATCGAACAGGATCGCGTTGTCGACGATCGTCGTCCCGTCGGCGGTCCGGATGTCGACGTCGTGGCCCCCGACGCCGTCGTCGCGCTGCTTGAAGTCGATCCCGAACGCCTGGCCGGCGGGCGCGGTGATCTCCTTCACGTCGAAGGCGATCTGCTCGGCGACGATCTCGATGACGGTCGCGTCCGGTGGCAGCGACGCGCCCGGGTCCGGCGTCGGGCCGCCCCCGTCGCCGAGGTAGCAGGCCGGGACCGGCGTCGCGTTCGGATCCGGCCGCCAGTCCGGGTCGAACCAGCCCTCGAACGTCTCGGGCTCGCCCGTGGCCGGGTCGATGATCGGCTCCCTGAGCTCGGGGTCGCGGACGACGTAGTGGCCGTTCTTGTCGGCGCGCATGAACTCGATGATCTCCTCGATCTCGATGTAGTTCAGCGGGCCCGGCGGGCTACCGAGGTTCGACCAGATCGGCATCAGCGAGTTCGCGTTGCCGCACACGTAGCGGCCGCCGACCTCGAGGACGGTCCGCAGGTACGACGCGCTGAGATGCAGGTAGAGCTTCGAGTCGTCGTTGAGGACGGGGCCGATGCCACCCTCGCCGTTCTTCCCGTGGCAGCGCGCGCAGTTCGCCTGGTAGAGGTTGTAGCCGCGCTCGATCGCGGTCACCTGCTGGTAACGGGCCTGCTGCTCGAGGCGCGGCTCGGACAGCCCGAGCGGGGCACCGAGCTCGTAGAAGTAGTAGATGACGATGAACAGGATGACGATGATCGAGGCGAGCAGGCCGACCCAGCGGGCGCTCGCCGACTGGCGGACGATGCTCGCGGCGCGTTCCGGCGACAGCTCGAAGCGGCGGAGGGCCGGCGGCGCCGAGAAGCGCTCGACGGGGGCCGGCTCGCTCGGCGGGCGGCGGGCGGGCAGCCGCTCCTCGGGCTCGCGTCCGGGCTGGTCGGTCATCGGTCTCCCCTGGGGGTGGGACGATCGGTCACGGCGTCAGATGCAGCCCGTCGGGCTCTTCGGCGGGATGATGCCCGGCTGTCCGATGGCCACCGGGAGTGGTCCGAGCGTGATCTTGCCGGTATCGAGGACGAGCGTCCCGTCGGCCTCGACGGTCGCCGCGAAGCGGTCCATGCCGCGCGGCGCCGGCCCGTAGATCGCGCCGTCCGCCTTGATGCCGAGGCGGTCGTAGCGTGAGCCGTGGCACGGGCATTCGAGCCAGAAGTTCTTCAGGCAGGCGTTCGGCTTGCAGCCGAGGTGCGGGCAGCGCTGGTAGAGCGCCCGGACGTTGAGGGCCGTCCCGTCGCCGGTCCGGTCTTCGCCGGGGATGAACTGCTGGCGGGACGGATCGATGAGGACGATGAAGGCACGGGCGTCCGGGACATACGCCGGGTAGCCGTCGGCGATCGGCAGGGTGCTGTTCTGGAGCTTGAGATCGGGCAGGGTCCCGACCCTGAACACACCCCCGAACCCGCCCGTGAGGTTCGGCCACAGGAACCCGACCGTACCGGCCGTGACCTCGAGGAGCCACAGGGCGATCGCGCCGCCGAGCGCGTTGCGCAGGAGCTGCCGCCGCGAGAGCCCCTGGACCTGGTCGCGGCGGAGCGACTTGATCGCCTCCGTCGCGAGGGCCTGCGGCTTGTCGGCGGGTTCGACGTGGTAGTTGCTCATCGTTCGCTGCCTACAGGGCGAAGTGGAGGCCGTCCACGCTGTTCGGGAAGAACGGCAGGTACGGGATGGCGAAGGCGTAGCCCGGACCGCGGAAGAAGATCCCGACGAAGGTCACCGCCAGGCCCAGGATGCACAGCATCGTGAACAGGACGACCGCCGTCTTGCGCTCCGACGGGCGCGTCGCGTGGATGTCGCCGCGGTCGATGTACGGCAGGAGGATCCCGCCGAGGAAGATCAGCGTCGGCGCGAGGACGCCGGCCACCGTGGGGTGGAAGTAGGCGAGCAGCTCCTGGAGGCCCAGGAAGTACCACGGCGCCTTGGCGACGGCGGGCGTGACGTTCCCGTTCGCGAGCTCCTCGAGCGGCGCGTTGATGAACAGGCCCATGAGGAGCAGGAAGATCGACATCACGGCGGCCGCGAGGAACTCGATCGACAGCAGGTGCGGCCAGGTCATGACCGTGTCGTCCGGCTCCTTCTGGACCCGCACGACGGCGTCCTGCTTCACGAGCGCGAGCAGGCGATACGGGCGGGCCGACATCGGCACGCGCTGCTTGTCGATCTCGGTGCGGCGCGTCGGGTCGACCGGCAGGACGACCCGGCTCTCGGACGGCGCCTTGGTCTCGGTGTCGGACATCAGCGAACCCGGCTCACAGCGGCCCGGAGATCCCGCCGTCCTTCCGGATCCGCCAGAAATGGACGGCGAGGAAGACGGCGGCGACGAGTGGCAGCAGCATGATGTGCGCCACGTAGAAGCGCAGGAGCGTGTTCTGGCCGACCTCCAGGCCACCCAGGAGGAGGCGGTTGATCGGCGTGTTGAACAGCGGCGCGTAGCCGCCCATGTTCGTGCCGATCGTGATCGCCCAGTACGCGATCTGGTCCCACGGGAGCAGGTAGCCGGTGAAGCTCAGCAGGATCGTCGTGAACAGGAGGATGATGCCGACGACCCAGTTGAACTCGCGCGGCGGCTTGTAGGCCCCGTGGTAGAAGACCCGCATCATGTGCAGGAAGACGAAGAACACCATGAGGTGGGCGCCCCAGCGGTGGATGTTCCGGGTGAGCAGCCCGAACGTCACCTTCGTCTGGATGTCGAGGATGTCCGTGTACGCCTGCGTCGCCGACGGCACGTAGAAGAACATCAGGTAGACGCCCGTGATCGTGAGCACGAGGAACAGGAAGAACGACAGCCCGCCGAGGCAGAACGTGTAGGCGAACTTGACGGCGTGCTGGCGGACGCGCACGGGATGGATGTGGAGGAACACGTTGTTCATCACCGCGTACGCCCGCGACCGCTCGTCGTTGGGGTACGGCTGGCGGAACAGCGACCGCCACATCACGCTTCGGCGGATGGTCTGATCCACCCGCTCGAGGAAACTCACCTGGCTCCTCCTGCCACGCCGGGCGTGCCGGCCAGCTGCGCGTCACGGTACGACTCCTTGTAGAGCCGACCGTCGGTCGAGATCTCCTGGAGCTCGAACCGCTCCATCGTAATGGCGTCGAACGGGCAGCGCTTGACACACAGCGCGCAGCGGATGCAGCGCTCCTCGTCGAGGATCATCGCCCCGCCCTGGTCCCAGCCGTAGGCCTCCTCGATCTCGGGCAGGAGGCCCTCGGTCTTGAGCTGGTTCACGTCGACCATGTGGATGACGCCCTCGGGGCAGACGTCGGCACAGGCGCCGCACAGCACGCACCGGAACGGGTCGAACCAGATGTTGAAGTTGCACATGAGGCAGCGGGTCGACTCGGCGACCGCGGCGGTCGCGTCGTAGCCGAGCTCGACGGGCGTCGTGAAGTTCACCTCGGGATCGGTCGAGGGCATCCGCGCCTGGAGCGGGACCATCGGGATGTGCTGACGCGGCAGCACGTCGTAGAACTCGGGCATGTCGTGGCGCCACGAGCTCGTGATCTTCACGTTCGCGGCGACCGTCACGTCCGTCCGGCCGGCGAGGTAGCGGTCGATCGCGTACGCGCACTTCTTGCCGTGGCCGGCGGCCTCGATGAGCGTCGTCGGGCCGGTCACGAAGTCGCCGCACGCGAACACCCCGCGGACGTTCGTCGCGTACGTCGCCGGGTCGACCCTGACCCGTCCGCGACCGACCTCGAAGTTCGCCTCGACCGGGAGGAACGTGAGGTCCGCCGCCTGCGACACGGCCGGGATGACCGTGTCGGCCGGGATGACGAACTCGGAGCCTTCGATCGGGATCGGCGAGCGGCGGCCCGAGGCGTCGGGCTCGCCGAGGCGGTTGCGGATGAAGCGGACGCCGGTGACATGGCCGTCCTCGCCGAGGATCTCGACCGGGCTCGCGAGGAACTCCATGCGGACGCCCTCGCGTTCGGTCTCGCCCAGCTCCTCCTCGTCGACGACGAGCTCGGAGCGGGTCCGCCGGTAGACGATCGCGACGTTCTCGGCGCCGTGCCGGAGCGATGTCCGCGAGCAGTCCATCGCCGTGTAGCCGCCGCCGATGATCACGACGTCGCGGCCGACCTCGAGCGGCTGCCCGAGGTTCGCCTTCTTCATGAAGTCGACCCCGTAGTCGACGCCGGCGAGCTCCGCGCCGGGGATGTCGAGTGCGACCGCGTCCATCGCGCCGGCCGTGATCGCGACCGCGTCGTAGTCGCGCTGAAGATCGTCGAAGAGGACGTCCTTGCCGACCGTCGTGTCGTAGCGGAACTCGACGCCGAGGCGCTCGACGAGCCGGACGTCCATCTCGATCGCCTCGCGCGGGAGACGGAACGCCGGGACCCCGATGAGCATCGTGCCGCCGCCGTACGGGAGGCTGTCGAAGACGGTGACCTGGTAGCCCTTCATCGCGAGCTCGCGCGCCACGGAGAGGCCGGCCGGACCGGCGCCGATGACGGCCAC
>JBFKVO010000041.1:0-6967 GCA_041639095.1 Candidatus Limnocylindrales bacterium
CGATCGCTCGCGTCGCCGCGGAGTGTGCCGAGGACCTCGCCGCGGACGGCGTCGTCTACGCCGAGGTGCGCTTCGCGCCCGAGCTCCACGTGGAGCACGACCTGTCCCTCGACGAGGTCGTCGAGGCCGTGCGGGACGGGTTCGCCGAGGGCGAGCGGCGCGCCGCCGCGGCGGGGAACGCGATCGTCGTCCGGATGCTCATCACCGCGATGCGCCAGTTCGAGCGCGCGTTCGAGATCGCCGAGCTCGCCGTCCGCTGGCGCGACCAGGGTGCCGTCGGCTTCGACGTCGCCGGCCCGGAGGCCGGCTACCGGCCCACTCGCTACCTCGACGCGTTCGACCACATCCGCCACGAGAACTTCCACCTGACGATCCACGCGGGCGAGTCGTTCGGGCTGCCGTCCATCCACGAGGCCCTCCAGTGGTGCGGCGCCGAGCGCCTCGGGCACGGGGTGCGGATCGTCGACGACATCACCGTCCACCCGGACGGCTCGGTCGAGCTCGGCCCGCTCGCCACGTTCGTCCGCGACCGGCGGATCCCGCTCGAGATGTGCCCGACGTCGAACGTCCACACGGGCGCCGCGGCGTCGATCGCCGAGCACCCGATCGACCTGCTCCGCCGCCTCCGCTACCGGGTCACCGTGAACACCGACAACCGGCTGATGTCGAACGTGTCGATGTCGAGCGAGTTCGCCGCCCTCGACGAGGCGTTCGGGATCGGGCTCGGTGAGATCGAGTGGATGACGATCAACGCGCTCAAGAGCGCGTTCGCCCCGTTCGACGAGCGGCTCCGCCTCATCAACGAGGTCGTGAAGCCGCGCTACGCCCACCTGCGCGCGGAGCAGACACGGGTCGTCGTCGGCTGACCCTCGGTCCGTCGGGAGCCGCCCGACGTCAGACCCTGGCGGTCTCCGGGTCGGACATGGTCGTCGGGAGCGAGTCGAGGAGAGGGTCGGTCCACGACCAGGCGGCGCCGTGGTGGCGGCCGACGGCGCCGTGGCGCGCCGCCTCGACACGGAGCGGGAGCCCGAAGATCTCGATGAACCCGACCGCCGACGCGTGGTCGAACGCGTCACCTTCGTCGTAGGTCGCGAGGTTCTTGTCGTACAGGCTCAGCGGCGAGCGGCGGCCGACGAGGATCGCGCTGCCGTGATCGAGCCGCACCCGGACATCGCCCGACACGACCCGCTGCGAGGACGCGATGTACCCGCGCAGGTCGCGATGGAGCGCGCTGAACCACAGCCCGTCGTAGGTGAGTCGGGCGAGCTCGTCGGCGACGAGCCGGTTGAAGCGCAGCGTGTCCTTCGTGAGCGCGAGGCTTTCGAGCGCGCGGTGCGCCACGTGGAGGATCGTCGCCGCCGGCGCCTCGTAGATCTCGCGGCTCTTGATCCCGACGAGCCGGTCCTCGATGTGATCGATGCGGCCGACGCCGTGCGCGCCGCCGAGGGCGTGGAGGCGATCGATGAGCTCGACCGCGCCGAGCCGCTCCTCGTCGACCGACACCGGGATGCCGCCCTCGAACCCGACGACCACCTCGACCGGGTCGGGCGCGGCCGACGGATCGACCGTCCACTGGTAGACGTCGTCGGGGGGCGACGCCCACGGGTCCTCGAGCACACCCGTCTCGATCGAGCGGCCCCAGAGGTTCACGTCGATCGAATAGGGCGAGGCCTTCGTGATCGGGATGTCGATCCCGCGCTCGGCCGCGTAGTCGATCGACTGCTCGCGCGAGAGGCCCATCCCGACCCGCATCGGGGCGACGACCTCGAGCCCGGGATCGAGCGCGTGGACCGCGACGTCGAAGCGGACCTGGTCGTTGCCCTTGCCGGTGCAGCCGTGGGCCACCGCGTCGGCACCCTCGCGCCTCGCCACCTCGACGAGGAGCTGGGCGATGAGGGGCCGGGCGAGGGCCGTCGCGAGCGGGTACGCGCCCTGGTAGAGCGCGTTCGCCTGGAGATGCGGCCAGACGAAGTCGGTCGCGAACCGCTCCCGTGCGTCGACGACGTAGGAACGGCTTGCGCCGGCGCTCATCGCGCGGCGCTCGACGCCGTCGCGCAGCGACCCGCCCCCGACGTCGACCGTGAGGGTCACGACCTCCGCCCCGAACTGCTCGCGCAGCCAGGCGACGGCGACCGAGGTGTCCAGCCCTCCCGAGTAGGCGAGCACGACCTTCTTCATGAGAGGACCTCCGGGGGTGTCGATGGGGGAACGGCGGCCGGCATCGGCAGCGCCTGGATCTCGCGGAACCGCTCGAGCCAGCGCTCGAGTCGCGCCTCGTCGGCGAACAGGACGAGGAGCGTGTTGTCGCCGGCGAGCGTGCCCTCCTGCTCCTGGAGCGTGGACTCGTCGATCGCTTGGGCGACGACGCTTGCGGTGCCCGGCGTCCCGGTCAGGACGAGGATGAGACCGCTCCGGCCGACCGTGACCGGGACGTCGCCGAGGATCCGTTGGAGGCGCTCGTCGGATGACGGTGCGGGCGGGGTCGCGAGGTCCTCGGGCGAGACGTAGACGTGGCCGGCGGGGCGCGCGACCTTCACGAGGCCGAGCTCGGCGATGTCGCGGCTGACCGTCGCCTGCGTGGCGGCGATCCCGCGGCGCCCGAGGCGCTCCGCGAGGTCGGCCTGGCTCGTGATCGGCTCGCGCGCGACGATCTCGCGGATGGCGCGCTGGCGGGCCGCCTTGCTGCCGCTCATCGCGTCCCGATCCCCGCGGCGCGCACCGCCGTGAGCCGGGTCCCGAACGACGAGTCGCCGAGGGCGCGCTCGAGCGCACCGGGCGCCGATGCGTCGGCGATGATCGCCTCCGTGCCCTCCCAGGTGAGCGCCGCGATCGCGGCGCGGACCTTCGGGACCATCCCGCCCGAGATGACGCCGGCCGAGATGAGCGTCTCCGCCTCGCCCGCCGTGAGGCTGTCGATGCGCTCACCGTCGGCGCCACGGACGCCGTCGACGTCGGTCAGGAGGACGAGCTGCCGCGCGCCCAGGCCGGCGGCGATCCCGGCAGCCACATCGTCGGCGTTCACGTTGCAGACCGTGCCCGTCTCGTCGCGGGCGAGCGGCGCGACGACCGGGACCTGGCCACCGACGAGCACCGAGTCGAGCAGGTCGCGTCGCAGGCCGACGACGTGGGCGACGAGACCGAGCTCGGGGATCCGCTCGGCGATGAGGAGCCCGCCGTCGACGCCAGACAGCCCGACCGCATCGACGCCCAGGCCTCGGAGGCCGGCGACGAGCTCGCTGTTGACGACACCGCGCAGGACGGCGGCCGCGACCTCGAGCGAGGCCGCGTCGGTGACCCGCAGCCCGCCCTCGAAGCGGGCGCTCATCCCCAGGCGCTCCATCCACTCGGTCATCCGCCGGCCGCCACCGTGGACGAGCACCACCGGTCGGCGGCGGGCGACGGCCGCCACTTCCTCCAGGACCTGGCGCTGGTCGGCGATCGTCGTGCCGCCGAGCTTGACGACGAGCACCTCGCTCACGGGATGGGCCGTCCGCTCACGTCGTGTACTCCGAGTTCTCGAGGACGTACGCCTCGCTGAGATCGCAACCGAACGCCTCGCCCTCGCCGTCGCCGAGCCCGAGGTCGACCCGGAGCAGGAGCTCCGAGCGATCCATGTCGCCGCGCGCCGCCGCCCGGTCGAAGGGGAGTGGCCCGCCCTGCCGTCCATCGAAGACGGCGTGGCCGGCGATCGCGATCCGCAGCCGATCCGGGTCGACCGCCGCAGCGCTCCCTTCCCGCGTGGTGGCGGTCGCCCGATCCAGTCCGGCCGCCTCGAGCACGGCCGCGTCGGCGAGCCGGGCATTGCCCGCGGCCGCCGCGATCCGCCCCCAGTTCGGGTCCCGACCGTGGACGGCCGCCTTCACGAGGTTCGACGACACGACGGCACGGGCGACCGCCCGCGCATCGGCGTCGTCCACGGCGCCGGAGACCTGGCAGGTGATGAGTGTCGTCGCCCCTTCGCCGTCGGCCGCCTGCTGGCGGGCGAGGTCGCGGGCGACGGCCTGGATCGCGGCGGCGAGCCCGGCGTGCGCGGGGGTGCCCTCGCGGACGGGATCGGCGCCGCTGGCGCCGCTCGCGAACACGACGACCGTGTCGTTCGTGCTCGTGTCCCCGTCGACCGTGAGCTGGTTCCAGGTGACCGCGGCGGCGCGGCGCAGCATCGCGTGGAGGAGTGGCGGTTCCGCGGCCGTGTCCGTGAGCAGGACCGCGAGCATCGTCGCCATCCGCGGGTGGATCATCCCGACGCCCTTCGCGATGCCGCTGACCCGCACCTCGGCCTCCGAGCCTGCGGCGGTCGGCAGTGCGACCGTCGTCGTCGCGACCTTCACGACCGAATCCGTCGTCCGCAGCGCCTCCGCGGCCGCGAGCAGGTCGTCGTCGGCGGCGCCGAGGCGGCCCGCCAGGTCGGCGATCCCTGTCGCGACCCGGTCCACGGGCAGGCGCGTTCCGATCACCCCGGTCGACATCGTGAGGACGTCCTCGACCCGTGCCCCGAGCGCCGTCGCGAGGAGCGCGGCCACATCGGCCTGGTCCGCGTCGCCGGCCGCCCCGGTGGCCGCGTTCGCGCAGCCGCTCGTCGAGATGAGCGCTCGTGCCCATCCGAAGGACCCGCCGCCGTCCGGCGCCGACGCGGCGAGGTGTCGCCGGGTGAGGTGGACGGGCGCGGCCGCGAGCTGGTTCGGCGTGTAGACGGCGGCCGTCGCGACCGGACCGTCCGGCGCGACGATGATCGTCAGGTCGGGCCGGCCGCTCGCCTTGATCCCGCACGTCGCCCCGCCCGCCACGAACCCGGCCGGCACGATCGCGCGACGGAGGACCGCGGGCAGCTCCACCGCGAGGGGTGCGAGCGGTTCCAGCTCGACGACCATCGTCAGGGCGCCAGGGGCAGCTGCTCGAGACCCGCGTCCTCGGGCAGGCCATGGACGAGGTTGAACGCCTGGACCGCCTGGCCGGCGGCCCCCTTCACGAGGTTGTCGATGACGCCGATCGCGATGACCCGCGCGCTGCGCGGGTCGTGGCGCACGTGGACGTGCGCGAGGTTGCTGCCGAGGACGTCCTTCGTCGACGGGGCGCGGTCGACGACCTGGACGAACGGCTCGTCGGCGTAGGCCGCGGCGTAGAGGGCGTCGAGATGGGCCTGCTCGACCGGGCGCGTCGTCCGGACATGGCACGTCGCATGGATCCCCCGCGTCATCGGGACGAGGTGAGGGAGGAAGTCGACCCCAGCCGTTCCCGGGTTCGCGTCAGCGCCGAGGCCGGCGGCCGCGCCGATCCCCGCGAGCTCCTGCTCGATCTCGGCGATGTGCCGGTGACCGCCGAGCCCGTACGCCCGCACGCTCTCGTTCACCTCCCCGTACATCGATGCGGGCTTCGGCTCGCGGCCGGCCCCCGAGATGCCGCTCTTCGCGTCCACGACGAGGTCGGCGATGAGCCCCGCGCGGGCGAGCGGCGCCAGCGCGAGGAGCGTCGTCGTCGGATAGCAGCCGGGCGAGCCGACGATCGCCGCCGGGGCGTCCGCGAGCGCCTGGAGTTCGGCGCGGTGGAGCTCCGGCAGGCCGTAGACGGCCGTCGCGAGGAGCCCGGGCGCCGGGTGCTCGAATCCGTACCAGCGCGGGTAGTCGGCGGCGTCGCGCAGGCGGAAGTCCGGGCCGAGGTCGATGACGGTGACGCCCTGGCCCGCGATCGGCGGCAGGAGCTCGGCGCCCGCACCGTGCGGCAGTGCGGCGAACACCGCGTCGAGCGCGCTCGTGTCGAGCTCGGCGACGACGCGCAGGCCGAGGCCGGCGAAGTGTCCGTGGAGCTCCTCGAGGGGCACGCCCTCGCGCCCGCGGGCCTGGAGCCCGACGAGCTCGACGTGCGGATGACGTGCGAGCAGGCGGATGAGCTCCGCCCCGACGTACCCGGAGGCGCCGATGACCCCGACGCGGACGCGGGTCCCGGGCGACGGCCGCCGGTCCACCGCGTCCCCGGTCAGTGGCTCGAGCCGCGCGCTCACGGGCGCACGTGGCCGCTCACGGGCAGCCGGCTCGCAGCATCGATCGAGGGCGGGTGGACCGTCGGCGTCACGCGCATGACTATACAGGAGCGTGCATAGTCATGCAATCGAGGCACCGGTCGGCGGGTCAGTCGACGACGTCCGGCGGGTGGTTCGGCCCGGTCACGACGACCTCGACGTCGCGCCCGGCGCCGGTCGGCGAGCCGTCACCGATCCGGTAGCCGTGATGGATCTCGGTCGCTCCCGCCGACAGCATCGCGCTCACCGGGCAGTACTTCGTCGCGGACAGCTCGACGGAGCGGCGGACGGCCTCCTCGTCGAGGGCCGGGCCGTCGAGCTCGTGCACGATGTCGATCCGGGTGAACACCTGCGGGTACTCCTGGCGCTGCCGTGCGCGCAGGCGGATCCGATAGCTGCGGACGTCCTGCCGCTTCTTCCGGCAGATCGAGATCACGTCCATCGCCGTGCACGTGGCGAGCCCGACGAGCACGAGCTCCGTCGGCCGCGGGCCCTGGTCGCCCTCTCGATCGTCGACCGTCACGACGTGGCCGGAGCTCGTGGCGGCCTCATAGCGCATGTCGCCGACGAGCAGGACCTCGAGGGTCTTCTCCCAGCGGGACTTCGGACGGGCCGGTCGGGCCGGGCGTGCCGTGGTCGTCATCGTCGTGTCACTCCCGCGAGTGGACCGGCAGACACGGGACGCGCCTGGCCCTGCGGCCGGATGGAGCCGGTGGGGTGGATCGAGCTTCCGCGGCCATTCTCGCCGAGATCGCGATCCCGCGACGGACCCGTCACGGGCCGGCGGCGGCCGTACCCGATGCCGTCGCCCCCGTCGCGGTGCCGCCGTCGCGGTCGTCGCTCGCTCCAACGTCGTCCCCGGCGTGGTCCTCGTGTGCGAGGAACTGCTCCCGGTACAGCCGTGCGTACAGCCCGCCCGCGGCGAGCAGGTCGCGGTGCGTGCCCCGTTCGACG
>JBFKVO010000042.1:0-6881 GCA_041639095.1 Candidatus Limnocylindrales bacterium
ACGAGGAGATCGGCTCGCCGACCTCCACGCCGCACATCCGGGAGGTCGCGGCGGAGGTCGACGCCTGCTTCGTGCTCGAATGCGCCCGCGCGAACGGCGACATCGTGTCGGCCCGCAAGGGGATCGCCGACCTTCGCCTCGAGGTCCGCGGGCGCGCCGCGCATGCCGGCGTCGAGCCCGAGAAGGGCCGAAGCGCCGTCCTCGCCGGCGCCCAGCTCGTCGCCGCGATCCACGACCTCAACGGTCGCTGGCCGGGGGTGACCGCGAACGTCGGCGTGTTCCAGGCGGGCACCCGCCCGAACATCGTTCCCGACCGGGCCCGGCTCGAGGTCGACCTCCGCGCCGTCACGGCCGCCGATCTCGACGCGGTGGTCGCCGCGGTCGCGGAGCTGGCCGCCGCGCCGGGTGTGCCGGACGTGACCGTCACGGTCGAGACGATGGCCGGCTGGCGGCCGATGGAGAAGCTCGAGCGATCTGCGCGGCTCGTCGACCACGCGATCGCCCTCGCCGACCGACTCGGCTTCGCGACGCGCGACGCGGCCACCGGCGGCGCGTCGGACGCGAACACCACCGCGGGGATGGGTGTCCCGACGCTCGACGGGCTCGGGCCGATCGGCGGCCGCGACCACTCTCCGGACGAGTACCTCGAGGTCGACTCGATCGTGCCCCGGACGTCGCTCCTTGCCGCGCTCCTCCTCGCGGTCGGGCGCGACCCCGCGATCGCCGGCCGGCGACCCGGCCACGTGGCAGGGCGATGAGCGGCGAGCGCCGGCTCGTCTCGAGCGGCAGCCCGTGGGAGGAGCCGTACGGCTACAGCCGCGCGGTGGTGGTCGGCGACACGTGCTGGGTCGCGGGCACGACCGATCCGTCCGGCGAGCATCCGGGCGACCCGGCGGCGCAGGCCCGTGCCGCGCTCGCGATCGTCGAGCGCGCCCTCGTCGACGCCGGGTTCGCGCTCGCGGACGTCGTCCGGACCCGGATGTACGTGACCGACCGTGCGCACGCGGCACCCGTGGCGCGCGTCCACGGCGACGTCTTCGGCGCGATCCGTCCGGCGTCGACGCTCGTCGTCGTGTCGTCGCTCATCGAGCCGCAGCTGCTCGTCGAGATCGAGGTCGAGGCCAGGCGAGGCGCGGCAGGCTAGGGGAGGGGAGCGATCTCTGCGGCCCGCAGGATCGCGACGAGGGCGGCCGCCACGATGAGCCCGGCGAACAGGCTCCGTCGCGCCGCCACGAGCCCGCCGCAGACCGCGACCGCGAGCCATTCGACCCCGACGTGGAAGGACGGGGTCCGGTCCGCGTCGAGGACGACCATGACGTTGACCGCGGCGAGCGCGGCGAGCACGGCCGGTGCGACGAGGCGCAGGTACGCGATCGCCCGCGGCGGGAGCCGTTCGACCCCGGGCACGAGCAGGGGGATCGCGCGCGCGGGGTAGGTCGCGAGGCCCATGAACAGCGCGAGGAGGACGAGCTCGGTGCTCACGGCGCCTCCACCCCGATGTCCCCGGCGTGCCGGGCCGCGCTCGGCCGACCCGGCACGGCGAGCCCCACGAGCGGCCCGATCAGGCCGCCCGCGAGGATCCCGGCCGCCGGGTCCCAGCCAAGCGATACGGCGACGGCCACAACGGCCCCGACGAGCGCCGCCACGAGCTCGCGCCGGCCGGTCACGAGCCCGACGGCAAGGCCGGCCATCGCCGCCGGGAAGATGATGTCGAGGCCGAGGCGCTCCGGCTCCGGGATGCTGCCGCCGACGATGACGCCGACGAGGGTCGCCACGTTCCAGGGGATGAACGTGGTCACGAGCGCCGCGTACCAGTAGCCGGGGACGTCGGCCCGGCCCAGCCGCCGGAAGTGCGCGGTCGAGAGCGCGAACGCCTCGTCGGTCAGGAAGTGGGCGAGCAGCGCGCGGAGCGGTCGCGGGCGGTCGGCGAGGTACGGGGCCAGGGCCGCCGCGTACAGCAGGTGTCGCGCGTTGATGAACGCGGTCAGGGCGATGACCCCGATCCACGAGAACCCGCCGAGGACGTAGCCCACGGCGGCGAACTGGGCGGCCCCGGCGAAGACGAGGACGCTCATCGCGCTCGCCTCGAGCGGCGAGAACCCGGCCGCCCGGGCCGCGAGGCCGTAGACCAGCCCGAAGCCGCTCGCCGTGGCGATGATCCCGAGCCCGTCCATGACGAGGCGGCGGCGCGCGCTCCTGACGTCGGGGGGAGCGGGCGGCGTCGGTCCGGGTCCGGCCGGCGCAGCACCGGTCATCGGCCGCTCCGCGCGGGTCAGCGCAGGAACGTCTTCGCGCAGGTCCCGTCGCAGACCGTGTAGACCGCGTGAAGGTCGCGCGCGTAGCCGGCGACGTGGAGGAGCCCGGGGCAGCCGGTCGTCGGGCACTTCCATACCCACCAGCGCTCGTTGCCGTCGAGCGGCGTCGTCTCCGCCGCGATCGTGTCCGCGAGGCCGTCGCGCGCCTCGGCGAGCGTCGCGATCGCCGCCGCGCGCTCGGCCTCGGTCTCGCTCGTGTACGGGTAGTTCTGGCCGACGTTCGAGGTCACGCGGGATCTCCTGGGTGGGCGGAAGGGGCCGGCGGCAGCGTCGTGTGAGCGCAGCCGGCCGCCGGCAGCCGCGAGTATCGCACAGGGGGATCGGGGGCTCCAGCCAGGCGCCTCCCCGGTCCGACGGGGTCTACCAGGCCGCCGGCAGCCCCGCGCTGCGCGGGTCGGTCGCGGCCGCCAGCGAGCCGCCCGCCGCGGGTCCGCCGTCCACGAGTTCGATCGCGTGAGCATGCCCGACCGTGCCGTCGAACGGCGCGAGCGCGTGGACCGGGTGGCCGAGCGCGGCGAGGTCCTCGAGGACGCCGGTGGCGAAGCGCGGCTCGATGCGGACGTCGACCGGCGGCGCCTGGAGCGCGGCCGGCTCCACGAACCAGCGCGGCGCCCCGACCGCCGTCGCGACGTCGGCGCCGCCGTCCACGAGCGCCGACACGACCTGCGCGTGGACCTGGGGCTGGGCGTCGCCGCCCATCGATCCGGCGACGACCCACGGCCGGGTCAGCCCGCCCGCCGGATCGGCGCGGAAGAGCATCCCCGGCAGGAGCGTGTGGAGCGGCCGCGTCGCCGGGAAGAGCTCGTTCGGGTGACCCTCGCGAAGGCTGAAGTAGTTCCCGCGGTTGTGGTAGTGGATGCCCGTCTCGGGGTCCACGACACCCGACCCGAACCCGCGCCAGTTCGATTCGATGAGGCTGACCGCGTTCCCGTCGCCGTCGACGACCGCGAGATAGACCGTCCCGCCGCCGGGCGGGTTCGTGGCCGCCGCCGGCAGCGAGGCACGGGCGGGATCGATCCGGCCGGCGAGCCCGGCGGCGTGCTCCTTCGACAGGAGGCGCTCGAGCGGGATCTCGATCCGGTCCGGGTCCCCGAGGTGCGCGTCCCTGTCCGCCATCGCGAGTTTCGCGGCCTCGATGCCGAGGTGGATCCAGCGCGCGTCGGCGGACCCGGCCGGCCCGAAGGCGTCGCGAGGCGGCGCCTCGAACCGCTCGAGGACGTTGAGGATCTCGAGCGCGACGAGGCCCGAGCTGTTGGGGGGCAGTGTCGTGACCCGCACGCCGCGGTAGGTCGTCGCGATCGGCTCGGTCCAGGTCGACCGGTGAGCGGCGAGGTCGGCCGCGTCGATCGCCGACCCGGCATCCGCGAGCACGCGCGCCTGGCGCTCGCCGAGGTCTCCCTCGTAGAAGGCGTCGAACCCGTCGCGCGCGAGGCGTTCGAGGGTGGCGGCGAGCGCGGGGAGCCGGACGCGTTCGCCGGGACGCCACGGGCGACCGTGTGGTCGGAACACCGAGAAGTACCCGGCATCGGGTCCGAGCGCGTCGGCGACGATGACCGCCTTGTCCTCGACGGCCGCGATGAGCCCCGGCCAGGCAGCGAAGCCGTCGCGGGCGAGTCCGATCGCGGGTGCGAGCACATCCTCGCGCGACAGCCGCCCGAACCGTCGGTGCGCGTCACCCCACGAGCGGACGGCGCCGGGGACGGTGATCGACAGGCCGCCCCGGACGGGGATCTCGTGCAGGCCGCGGGCGCGGAGGTCGGCGGCGGCCGCGTGTCGCGACGAGCGACCGGAGCCGTTCAACCCGACCTGCTCGCCGGCAGCCTCGTCCCAGACCAGCCAGAACGCGTCGCCGCCGATCCCGCAGCCGTTCGGGACGACGACGGCGAGGACGGCGTTCGTCGCGATCGCCGCGTCGACCGCGTGGCCGCCTCGTCGCAGGATCTCCAGTCCGGCCGCCGTCGCGAGGTGATGCGGGGCGACGACGGCGCCGTGGGTGCCGCGGGCGAGCGGAGCCGGGGCGAGGACCGGGTCTGGCATGGCGCCGATCCTAGCGCCCGGACACCCTCGCCGGGCGGCGGTCGTGGCGCACCGGTGCACCGGACATCACGCCGACCGCCCGGGAGGGCGGGCACGGCGCCCACGCGAGCCGTTACCCTTGCCGCCCATGACCCGGTCGATGGTCGCCGTGCTGGCGGGCACGTTCACGCTGCGCTTCAGCACCGGCCTCACCGGCGGCCTCCTCGTCTTCTACCTCGCCCGGCTCCACCTCTTCGGCGGCCCACGCGTCGACGAGGTGACGCTCGGGATCCTCACGGCGACGTTCTTCGCGGCGGAGCTCGTGCTGTCGACCCCGTTCGGGATGCTGTCCGACCGCTGGGGTCACCACCGCGTCATGCAGATCGGCCCCGTGTTCGGCGGCGTCGCCGTCGTCGCGACCTGGCTGACGACCGACCTCGTGATCATCGGCGGCACCCGCTGGCTCGAGGGCGCCTCGACGGCCGCGTCGGTCCCATCGATCCTGGGGTTCATCGCCCTCGTCACGGCCGGCGACGAGCTTCTTCGCGGGCGGATGGCCGCGCGCTTCGAGGGCGCGACGCTCGCCGGGCTTGGCGCCGGGATCGTCGCCGCCGGGCTCCTCTACGACGGCGTGCCCGGGGTGTGGGGCGGGCTCGGCCGCGACGCGTTCCTCCTGAACGCCGGCATCTACACGATCTCGTTCCTGATCTACCGGTACGGCGTCGAGGATCCGGCGGTCGGTCGCTCGATCGGGGAACACGTCGTCCACAGCCCCCGGCGCTACGCCCGGCTGCTGCTCAGCTCGCACGTCTGGCTCCTCGCGCCGACCTGGATCGCGGTGAACGCGGCGATCGGGCTGTGGACCAGCCAGTCGATCTTCCAGCTCATCCGCGAGCCGGATGGGCGCTTCCCCGACCAGCTCCTCATGGGCGGGTTCGTCGGAGCCCAGGTCGCGGCCGGGCTCGGCGTCGCGCTCCTCATCTTCTTCGCCGGGCTCGCGTACTGGGGCGAGCGCTTCAAGTCGCTGCGCCGGACGACGATCATCCTGTACGGGGTCGGGGGCGGCATCGTCAGCGTCGCCGCCGCGGTCGTCATCAACCACTCCGCGGGGATGCCGGGTCTCGTGGTGCCGCTCTTCGCGCTCGGCGCGGCCGCCGGCCTGTTCGTCCTCGCGGGTGCCACGCCAGCGGCCCTCGGGCTCCTTGCCGACATCAGCGAGGCGTACCCGGCCGACCGCGGCGCGATCATGGGGCTCTACTCGGTCTTCCTGGCGCTCGGCCAGATCAGCGGCAGCCTCATCGGAGGCGTCAGCGCGGCCGCGTTCGGGATCGACGGGATCCTCGCGGCGACGCTCGTCCTCCTGCTCATCGCCGTCCTGCCGATCTCGCGTCTCCGACCCTACGAGCACGTCGTCGGGACCGCGGCGGAGTGACCGGCGCGCGTCACTGAGTCGACGCCGATTCGGGCTTCCCGCCGCCGGACCGCGCCCGTATCATCCGTTCGAGTGGGAGGCCGCCGCTCGTGCCGCGCAGGTGCGACCGGGTTGTGAGGGAGCGAGGAACCGTGCATCACGTCGCGATCGTCACCGACTCGGCGTCGGACATGGACCCGGCCGAGGCGGCCAGGCTGGGCATCCGCGTGGTGCCGCTCATCGTGAACTTCGGCGCCGAGACGTTCAAAGCCGGGGTCGACCTGTCCGCGACCCAGTTCTGGGAGCGGATGCTCGCGCCGTCGGCGCCGTTCCCGACGACCGCCGCCGCCAGCCCGGGTGACTTCAAGACGCTCTACGAGGACGCGTTCGCTGCCGGCGCGGAGGCGATCGTGTCCATCCACGTCGCGGGCACCCTGTCGGCGACGATCAAGAGCGCCCAGATCGCGCGCGACATGCTGTCCGAGCGCGAGATCCACGTCGTCGACTCGCAGAGCGCCTCGATGGCCGAGGGCATCCTCGCCGAGCTTGGCGTGGAGATGGCGGCCGGCGGGGCGTCCGCGGCCGACATCGCGCGGGCGCTCGAGGCCCGCGTCGGTGACTTCCGCACGATCGTCGCGCTCGAGACGCTCGAGTACCTCAAGAAGGGCGGCCGGATCAGCGGCGCCCAGGCGGCGATCGGCACACTGCTGTCGGTGAAGCCGATCATCGAGGTCACGGACGGCCACGTCGAGACCGTCGACAAGGTGCGTACGCGCTCGAAGGCCCGCGAGCGGCTCATCGAGATCGTCGCCAGCCGTCCGATCGAGCGGCTCTCCGTCCTCCACACGCAGACCGCCGACGTCGAGACGTTCCGCCGTGAGCTCGTCGCACGCATCCCGGGCGGGATCGCGCCGGACAAGGTCACCGTCGATCTCGTCGCCGCGTCCGTGGGCCCGCACCTGGGGCCTGGCTGCGTCGGCGCGGTCGCCCTCTACCAGGTGCCCTGATCGACGGAACCGCCCGCGCCGCGGGCGCCGCGTCCCGGGTTGCGGGACGGTTGCGGTGACGTTGCGGGACGGATACGGCGAGCGGGCAGGAACGTCCGCCGGCGGCTATACTGCGGCCGCTTCCAGTTGCGC
>JBFKVO010000043.1:0-6851 GCA_041639095.1 Candidatus Limnocylindrales bacterium
CGTGAACACGCCCGACAGGAGCGGCTGGAGCCAGCGCACCCAGCGCGGCATCGCCGGATCGTCGAGCGCCGGTTTCGACACGAGGAACGCGATCGCGCGCGGATCGATCGTCTCCCCGTCGGCGAGGGCATCCCGCTCCGGTACCGAGCCGGGCGCCCGCCGGAGGCCGCGGATGAGGTCGCCGAGCTCACGCTCGATGATCAGCTGCGAGAGGTCCTCGTGGCTGAGCGGCTTGCCGGCCAGCCGGCGCGGGTCGGCAGGCGCCGCGAAGTCGAGCAGGACATGGTCGTCGAAGTAGTGCGCGAATGGCCCGTGCCCGACATCGTGGAGGAGGCCGGCGACGCGCAGGGTCTCGACGACAAGACCCTCGGACGGGATGACCGCGGCCGGCCCGTCGACCGCCCGGAGCGCGTCGCGCAGCGACGGGTAGAGCGCGCGCGCCCAGAGCCCCGCCTCGTGCATGACTCCGAGGCCGTGCGTGAACCGCGAGTGCTCGGCGGTGGGGAACACCCACCGCGCGCTCTGCAGTTGGCTGATCCGCCGCAGGCGCTGGACCCAGGCCGTATCGATGAGGTCGTCCTCGGCGGCGTCCTCGTCCGGGAGGCCGAGCGTGCCGGACTCCGGCCGGGTCAGGCGCTTCGTCAGCTCGACGTAGCCATGGATCGGATCGCTGATGAGGTTGACGGCGTCGAACGGATGACCGGCCACCTCAGGCGTCCGCCCCATAACGACCCGCGGCCCGCGCAAGCCGGTCGCGCACGTCCGCGCGCAGCGAGAGGGGCTCGAGGACCTCGACCTCGTCCCCCCACGACAGGATCCACAGCCGGATCTCGACCGGCCCCGCGACCGTGGCCCGCCAGACGAGCGAGCCGTCCGCGGCACGTTCCGTCCGCTGCGTCGGGTGCCACGTCGTCTCCAGGACGCGGCTCGCCACGGCCGGCACGAAGCGCAGGACCACGTCGATCGGCTCCTGGTCCGCGATGATGTCCCACGCCCCGCGGAGCGCCTCCTCGATCGTCCCGGGCTCGGGCGGTTCGAACGTCCGGGGCGTCAGCGCGACGGCGCGGATCCGCTCGATCTTGAACGTACGCAGGCCGCCGCGCTCCTCGTCGAAGCCGATCAGGTACAGCGCGTGGGTCTGGAGCGACGGCTCGATGAGGTAGGGGTGGACCGTCGCCCGGCGTCGCTCGCTGTGCGGCCCGTACGGGGCCGGCTCGTAGTCGAGGATCACGACGCGGCGCTCGGCCCACGACTTCGTGAGCGTCCGGACGCGCTCGTTGAACCCGTCGTCGCGGGTCGCGAGCGAGAGCACGCGCAGGGTCCGCTCGACGTGCTCGGCGAGCGGATCCGGCAGGCCCGACGCGAGCTTCTCGAACGCGGCCGCGAGGTCGGGGTCGTACTTGTCCGCGTAGCGGACCATCAGGCGCGCCGAGAGCACGACCGCCATCGCCTCGTCGCGGGTCAGACGGAGCGGCGGCAGGAACGCCCCCTCCTCGACGCCCCACAGGCCGCCGTCGCTCCAGACCGGGATCCGGAGCTCGCCCTCGATCGCCTTGAGGTCGCGGTAGACGGTCCGCACGGAGGTGTCGATGCGCCGCGCGATCTCGGCCGGCCGGACGCCTTCGGGGTAGGCGTTCAGGAGCTTCACGACCCGCAGCATCCGGGCGAGACGATCGCGCTTCGCGCTCTCCTCGCGCTCCTCGGCCGGCTCCACGCACCCTCCTCGACAGGCAACAACTCCCGGCGTCCGCGCGTCTGACGGAGCGAACGGCGTGCGCTGAGTCTAGCGCCGCCAGAAGTACCACCGGCGATGGGACGCAAGGGTCATCGCGACCGGACCGGCCCGAACCGACGATGCCGTTACCGGACGAACGGGCGGCCGGAGCCACCGGACCGACCACCGGCGACAGACAGGACGAAGAAGAACGGGCGAAGGCGTGAACCATGGCAGGGCAGGCGCGGCGAGGTACACGGGGGGCAGGGCGATCGTCCCGGGCCGCCACGTCCTCGCGGCCGGCCGCGGCGGGATCCGCGGTCGCGTCTGGATCCACCATCGCGACATCGTCGATCCCGATCGGCCCGTCGAGCGTCCAGACGCGGGCGACCTACCGGGGACTCCTCCTGCGGGGCCTCGCCCCGGATGAGGCGGCGAATCTCACAGCCTTCCTCAGCGGGCTCGACGTAGGGACCCGGCACTGGAAGCTCTCGGAGATCAACCAGCTGCTGTTCCTGCGGGAGCTCAACCGGACGGGACGGTTCGCCGAGTCCGTCCCGGTGCCCGCGACGACCTGACAACCGAACACATCCCACGGCGGTGAACCTCCTCCCACCGTCGTGAATCCTCCGAAGCGGCGCCTTCCCTCCTCCAGGCGCCGCTTCGGATTCACGGCCGGATCGTCGGGTCGGGTGCTCCGTTCGCTACCATCCGGGGATGACGCGACCATTCATCAGCTTCCTGACCGACTTCGGTCCCGACTCGGCCGCGGCGATCTGCCGCGGCGTGATGATCTCGATCGTCCCCGACGTCCAGATCGTCGACATCAGCCACAGCGTGCGCAAGTACGCGATCCGCGACGGGGCATTCCTGTTGTGGTGCTCGATGCCGTGGATGCCGGTCGGCGTCCACGTCGCGGTCGTCGATCCCGGCGTCGGAACGACGCGCCGGCCGATCGGCATCCTCACCCGGCGCGGCGACGTCCTCATCGGCCCGGACAACGGCCTGCTCATGCCGGCCGCGGCGCGGCTCGGCGGGATCGCGGAGGCGCGTGAGCTCGCGAACGCGTCACTCATGCTCGAGAACCGCACGAACACCTTCCACGGGCGCGACATCTTCGCCCCGATGGGTGCGCACGTCGCCGCGGGCACGCCGTTCGCCGAGCTCGGTCCCGAGGTCCCGGCGGCAGACCTCGTCCCGCTCGCGTTCGCCGAGCCGGTCGCCCGCGACGGCGGCCTCGACACGTCCATCGTCTACATCGACAGCTTCGGGAACCTCCGACTCGGGGGCGACCCGGCGGATCTCGAGTCGGCGATCGGCCCGCTCGACGCGGGTCGGGCGCTCACGATCCGGTTCGCGGCCGCCGACGGGCGGCCCGAGGCGGCCGAATCGACGACGTGGGAGCGGACGTTCGGCGCGAAGCCCCTCGGCGCGTCGCTCCTGTACGAGGACTCGTTCGCGCGGCTCGCGTACGCCGACAACCAGGGCAACGTCGCCGCGCGTCTCGACCTCTCGGTCGACCGCCCGGTCCGGATCGAGCCGGCCTGACGCCGCGCGGCCCATGGCAGCCGGCCCGCCCCTCCTCGAGGTCGACGGCCTGACGTTCCGCTACCGTCGCGCGACGGAGCCGGCGATCCGCGACCTGTCGGTGACCGTGGACCGCGGCGAGATCCTCCTCGTGGCGGGGCCCTCGGGCTGCGGCAAGAGCACCCTCATCCGGGCGATGAACGGGCTCATCCCGCACGCCTACCCGGGCGAGCTGGCCGGCACGGTGCGGATCGACGGACAGCCCACGACGGCCCTCAAGCTCCGGGATCTTGCCCGGACGGTCGGGACCGTCCTCCAGGACCCGGCCAAGCAGATCGTCGGCGCCACGGTCGAGGCGGAGCTCGCGTTCGGGCCGGAGAACCTCGGACTCGACCCGGAGGACATCCACGCGCGCATCGGCGAGGTCGTCGCGCAGACGGGGATCGTGCACCTGCGCACGCGCGAGACGTCCGCGCTGTCGGGCGGCGAGCGGCAGCTCGTGGCCGTCGCCGGCGCGCTCATGCTCCGGCCGCGCCTCCTGGTGGTCGACGAACCGCTCGCGAACCTCGACCCGGAGACGGCCGCGCACCTGCTCGGGATCCTCCGCGACCTCGCGGCGGCCGGCAACGCGGTCGTCCTCGTCGAGCACCGCGTCGAGGAGGCCCTCGAGGCCGGACCGGACCGCGTCCTGTATCTCGATGCGGGGCGCACGCGCTACCTGGGTCCGCTCGACGGCTTCTTCGCGATCGCCGACCCGGAGGCGGTGAAGCTCCCGTTCGAGGTGGTCCTGGAGCGCGTCCGCGCCGGCGCGACCTCGGAGCCGGGCGCGCCGCGTGCCTCCGACGGTCATCCACCTGCACCGGAGGACGGACCGCCGCGGCTCGAGTACCGCGGCGTCCGGGCCGCGCTGGGCGAGCGCGAGATCCTGCACGGCGTGGACGCCCGGCTCGGCGCCCGCGAGGTCGTCGCCGTGCTGGGCCCGAACGGGGCCGGGAAGACGACCCTGTTCCGGACAGCGATGGGCCTGCTGCGCCCGACCGCCGGGGAGGTCCTCGTCGACGGCGGCTCGATCGCGAGCCGGTCCGTCGCCGAGCTCGCCACGATCTTTGGCTACGTCTTTCAGAGCCCGAGCCAGATGCTCTTCTCGCGGACCGTCCGCGAGGAGATCCTGTTCGGCCCGCGCAACCTGCGCCAGGACCCCGAGAGGTTCGAGGAGCTCCTCGACGACGTCCTGCGGCGGACCGCCCTCATCGATCTCGAGGGCATCCGTGAGCGGCCGCCGCTCACCCTGTCGTTCGGCCAGCAGAAGCGCCTCGCGCTCGCGATCGCGCTCGCCCTCCGGCCACGCACCCTGATCCTCGACGAGCCGTCGTCGGGTCAGGATCACCGCACCGCGACGGCGTTCCTTGCGGCCGTCCGCGCGATCTCGGGGATCGAGAGCCTCTATCTCATCACCCACGACGTGGACCTTGCATTGACGCACGCGGACCGTATCCTGCTGGTGCGTGACGGGACGGTCGTCGCCGACGGTCCGCCCGCCACGGTGATCGAGGACGAGGATCGCTGGAGGTCCTGCAACCTGAGACCGACGTCGCTCATGCGCGCCAACGCCCAATGGCGACGCGATGACGGCGGTTTCGCGGATGCCGCGACGCTCGCCCGCACGATCGTCCTGCGGGAGCGCTCGGGGACCCGGGCGGAGCGGCAAGGAGGGTAGCCCGTCGCCTGAACGCGCGCGGCCGGTCGGCCGGCCATCTGGGATCGAACGGTAGAGGGAGGAGAACGCATGTCCATGGCCATGACCCGCGAGAACCTCTGGGAGGTCACCTCGCGGACCATCGTGTACGCCGCGATCGGCGCGGCGCTGTACGCGGTGCTCGTCCAGTTCAGCTTCCTGCTCCCGGGCACGGCGAACGTGTCGCTGCGGCCCGGCTTCGCGATCGTCACGTTCTTCGGGGTCGCGTTCGGGCCGATCGTCGGCCTGTTCACCGGCCTCGTCGGGAACGCGATCGGCGACCAGATCAGCGGCTGGGGCCTGCTCACCTCGTGGAACTGGAGCGTCGCGAACGGCCTCGTCGGCCTGCTCGCGGGCATCCTGCCGGTCTACGTGCTGAGCGGCGTCTCGAACAAGATCGTCATGGCCGGCGCGGCCGCCGCGATCGCCGTCATCGTCGGCTTCCTGTTCGTGTTCACGGATCTCGTCCTCGGGACCGCGGACACCTTCGATACGGCCCTCACGGCGAACTACCTGCCGGTCGTGATCTCGAACCTCATCTCCGCCGTCATCCTGACCCCGATCCTGGTCCTCATCTGGGACCCGATCCGGGAGTCGATGGGGCGCTGATGTCGGAACGCGCAGCGTGAACGTCACGCCGCGCTACCTGGGGCGGGGATCGTGGCTCTCGCGCCGCGATCCCCGCGTCCTCGTCCTGGCCCTCGTGATGTACGTGTTCGCCGTCATCCAGGTCTGGGACATCCGGATCCTCGCGGTGATGGCGGCGATCGCCTTCGCCTACTACCGCACCGCCGGCATCCCGTTCCGGGCCGTCCGCCTGAACTGGGGCTACGTGCTCTTCTTCGTGAGCTTCGTCGTCCTCGCGAACACGATCATCACCGGCGGAGCCCTGCGCGGGGCGCAGGTGGACGATCTCCACATCTACTTCCGATTGCCGCTCATCGGCACGCCGATCTCCGCCGAGTCGGTCACCTATGCGATCGCGCAGCTGTTCCGCTTCCTGTCGATGGCGGCGCTCGGGTTCCCGCTCGCGTTCGCGATCGCGCCGGGCGACATCGGACCGGCGTTCGCGCGGCTCGGGATCCCCGACAAGTTCGCCTACGCGGTCGAGATGACGTTCCGGTTCATCCCGAGCCTGGCCGCCGACGTGCGCACGACGATCGACGCGCAGCGGATCCGCGGCTACGACTGGGAGAAGGCCGGGCGCGGCCCGGTCGGCAAGCTCACCCGGGCCGTGCCGATCATGGTCCCGGTCACGATCAACGCGATCGTCGGCGCCGAGGACACCATCGACGCGATGGATCTGCGCGGGTTCGGGACCGGTCGCCGCTCGTGGCTGCGGCGCCTCGCGATGCAGCGCACGGACCTGCTCGTCCTCGCGGGCTTCCTCGTCCTCTTCGTCGTGATCACGATCCTGAGCTTCTCGGGCCTGACCCGGCTCTGGACCCCGGAGTTCCTCATCGGCCTCGCCGGCGGCTAGGGCGCGACATCACGCGTTCCCTGCCTCGGCGCACGATCGCGGACCGAGCCGCGACAGGCGTCGACGAAGACCCGGAACACTCGCTCGAAGGCGGGCGGGGTGGACTCGGTCCGCTCGATGTGGCACTGGACGCCGATCCGCAGCGGTCCCGACGGTGATTCGAGCGCCTCGACGAGATCGCCGATCGGGCTCGTGGCCCAGCCGGCGGCCACGAGCCGGCGCGAGAGACCGGCGGGGATCACGGCCTGGTGGTGGTAGCTGTTCACGTCGAGGACGCCACCGCGGACGTTCGTCGGGAACAGGATCCGGGCCAGGCGGGTACCCGGAGCGACGCGGAGCGGGTGGGTGAGCGCGGGCCCCGAGCCGTACGGGCGCCCGACGTGCCCCGCGACATC
>JBFKVO010000044.1:0-6845 GCA_041639095.1 Candidatus Limnocylindrales bacterium
CCGGACGGCGCCGCTCTCGGGGACCGAGCACCTCATCAGCCATCTCCTCGACATGGCGGCGGCGGCCGAGGGACGCCCGATCGCGCTGCACGGCGCGCAGGTCGGTGTCGCCAGCGTCCTCGCCGCGACGATCTGGGAGGACACGCTCGACCATCTCGATCCGGCCCGGCTGGCCGACGACGATGCCTTCCCGGAGCCTGCCGCGGTGGAGCGCCGGGTCCGCGATGCGTTCGCTCCGCTGGACCCGAGCGGCCGGATGGGCAGCGAGTGCTGGCATGACGTCGAACGCAAGCTCGCGCGGTGGCACGCCGCACGCCCACGTGTCGCGGCAGCCGTCCGCGATTGGGACCGCCTGCGGGCCCAGCTGCGAGACCTTGTCGCCGCGCCGGCGACCCTCGGCCAGGCACTCGTGCGCGCCGCGGCAGCGGCGACGTGCGCGGACCTCGATCCCGCTCCGGACGAGGCGACCGTCCGCTGGGCGCTCGCCGCCCTTCCCCTGATGCGAGACCGGTTCACCGTCGCGGACCTGCGCTTCTTCGCGGGCAGCTGGGACGATCAGACGACGGAGCGGCTCCTCCGGCGATCGGGGATCCTCGGTGCTGCAGGGGTGATGGGATGAACGCGACGGCCCGCCCCTTGCTCCGGCGTCCCGACCGCTGGTTCGCGGGCTACGTGTTCGATCTCGATGGGACGCTCTACCTCGGGGAGCGACTGCTGCCGGGCGCAGCCGACGCGGTCGCCGCGATCCGGGGTCGCGGCGCACGGGTCGCGTTCCTCACGAACAAGCCCCTCGAGCGCCCTGCCGCCTACGCAGCCAAGCTGACTGCGCTCGGGATCCCCGCCGGGCCAGACGACGTGGTGTCGTCCACCGACGCCCTCGTGCGCTACCTCCACGCGAACGCCTCCACGGCGCGGATCCTGCCGATCAGCGAGCCGCTCGTCGCGGAGATCCTGCGCGAGGCCGGCTTCGCGACGGTTGCGCTCGCGGAGGCGGAGCGGGCCGACCTCGTCGTCGTCTCCTGGGACCGCACCTTCGACTACGCCAAGCTCGTCGCGGCGTTCCGGGCCGTCCGCGCAGGTGCGCGGATCGTCGCGACGAACCCCGATCCGTTCTGCCCGATGCCGGACGGCGACCTGCCGGACTGCGCGGCGATGCTCGCCGCGATCGAGGCCTCGACCGGCGTCCGCGCCGAGGCGATCGTCGGCAAGCCCTCGCCGCACATGGCCCACGCGCTGCTCGAGCGCCTCGACCTCGCCCCTGACGAGACGCTGCTCGTCGGGGATCGCCTGCTCACCGACGTCCGGATGGCGCGCGAGGCCGGGATGGCATCCGCGCTCGTCCTCACCGGTGCGACCGGCGCCGACGACCTCGGTCGCTCGGACGTCGCCCCCGATTTCGTCGTCTCCGGCGTCGCCGACATCGTGCCGGCCGTCGTGCCCGGTCCAGCCTGAGGAGTCCACACCGTGCTCGAGTTCATCTTCATGCTCACCCGCGACGACCGGACCGTGCCGGACGCGCTGGCGGTCTACGAGACGTTGCGCGACACCGACCTGCGCTACGTGGGCTTCAAGGACATCGGGCTTCCGGTGCGCGAGCTGCGCAACCTCGCCGGCGCGATGCGCGCGGACGGACGCGAGGTCTTCCTCGAGGTGGTCTCCGAGCATGCCGACGACGAGCGGCGCTCGGTCGAGGCCGCGCTCGAGATCGGGGTCGACTGGCTCATGGGCGGGACCCACGCGGACACCGCGCTCGCGATCCTCGACCGCGTCGGTCCGCCCGGGACACCCGGCCGGCCGCGCTACTGCCCGTTCCCGGGCGTCGTCGTCGGCCACCCGAGCATCCTGACCGGCACGATCGACGAGATCGCCGAGAGCGCGCGCTCGCTCACCGCCCGGCCCGGTGTCGACGGCCTCGATCTCCTCGCCTATCGCTGGGACGGCGACGTCCCGGCGCTCGTGCGGGCGGTCGTCGCCGCCTCTGCTGGGCCGGTCATCGCGGCGGGCAGCGTCGACTCGGCCGAGCGGATCGGCGCGCTGACGCAGGCCGGCGCCTGGGGATTCACGATCGGTGGCGCCATCTTCGACCGCCGCTTGCCGGCGGGTCCATCCATCCGGGAGCAGGTCCAGTGCGCGCTCGACCTCACGCGCGCGGCGGCGGAGGAGGTGGTGGCCGACGCGTGACGGTGTGGGGGAGTCGACCCCAACGGGGTGCCCATCCCAGACGACCTCGCCGGGCAGAGCCGGCGGCAGGAGGAGGATCATGGCGAACCAACCACGTCCAGGCGAGCAGCGGGACCGCGACCTCATCACCCGCCTCGCGATCGAGCGCCGGCTCTCGCGGCGCCACTTCCTCGCCGGCACGGGCGCCGGACTCGGTGCGCTCGCGCTCGCCGGGTGCGCGCCCCCGGCGGCGACGCCGGCGCCGACGTCGGGCGGCAACCTCGGCGACACGCTCAACCTCGCGACCTGGCCCAACTACCACGACGAGGACGTGCTCAACGAGTTCACGGCGCAGACCGGCGTCGCGATCAACCTCGGCGTCTACGGCTCGACCGAGGAGATGGAGGCGAAGATCCGGGCCGGCAACTCCGGCATCGATGTCGTCGTCCCCTCGAACTACGCGATCGAGGGCTGGGTCGCCGACGGCCTGATCGAGGAGATCGATTACGCGAAGCTGCCCAACTTCAAGCGCGAGGACTGGAACGCCCGGTTCATGGACCAGGCGTTCGACCCCGGCAACAAGGTCTCGATCCCGAAGAACTGGGGCACGACGGGGATCGCCTACCGAAGCTCGAAGGTCGACGACGAGATCACGACCTGGGAGCAGTTCTTCGCCCTGTGCGCCGACAAGTACGCGGGGCGCGGGCTCATCGTGGACCATCAGATCAGCTCGTTCGGCTCGGCGGCCGTCGCGATGGGCTACTCGCTCAACACGATCGACCCCACCGAGATGGCCGAGGTCGAGGCGATGCTCACGGCCCTCAAGCCGAAGCTGTTCGCCATCTCGTCCGACGTCCAGCCGCCGCTCCGTGCGCTCGACACCTGGTTGTCGATCGCCTGGACCGGTGACGGCGTGCAGGTCGGCAGGGACAATGAGGACGCCCGCTACGTCGTCGCCGCCGACGGCGGGGAGCTCTGGATCGACAGCTTCACCATCCCGACCGACGCGCCGCACAAGGAGGCGGCGTACGCGTTCCTCGACTACATCCTCCAGCCCGAGCAGGCGGCGAAGGAGACCGAGTTCTGCCTCTTCCCGCACGCGAACGACAAGGCGACCGCGCTGCTGTCGTCCGAGGTGAAGGACAACGCCGTCATCTATCCGAGCTCCGACTCGCTCGTGAAGCTCGAGTACGCGGTGAACGCCACGTACAACAGCGCCGCCCGGGCCGAGGCCTGGGCACGGATCAAGGCCTCGGCCTGATCCCGTCCCCGCCCGGGGACAGGACGCGATGACGGCGTCGAGCAGGGTGGCGGTCGGCCGGTCCCGCCCGCGCGGGCCCGCCGCCCTGCTCGTGCTGCCCACCGCGCTCTGGTACCTGGGCTTCCTCATCGCGCCGCTCGTCGTGCTCCTCGTGATGTCCGTCGGTGAGCGCTCCCCGAACGGGGGCTACGCCCCGGCCCTGACGCTCGAGCAGTACGGCAACCTCGCGACGCGGTTCACCCCGCTGGCGAACACGCTCGGGCTGGCCGCGCTCAACACCGTGATCTGCGTCCTCGTCGCGTTCCCGGTCGCGTACACCCTCGCGCTCAAGGTCCGTGGCAGCTGGCGGCTCGTCCTCGTCGCCCTCGTCGTCGTGCCCTTCTGGACGAGCTTCCTCATCCGGACCTACGCGTGGATGACGCTGCTCGGGGCGAACGGCGTGCCGCGCATCCTCGGCTGGGTCGGCTTCGGGGACGTCCAGCTCCTGAACACGCCGTTCGCGGTCTCGCTCGGCATCGTCTACAACTACCTGCCGCTCATGGTCCTGCCGATGTACGTGAGCCTCGACCGGATCGACCGCTCGCTCATCGAGGCGTCGCGCGACCTCGGCGCGGGACCGGTGGCGACGATCCGCCAGATCGTCCTGCCGCTCGCGGCGCCCGGGATCCTGTCGGGGATCGTGCTCGTGTTCATCCCAGTCATGGGCGAGTACCTGATCCCGATCCTGCTCGGCGGCGGCAAGACGTACTTCCTCGGCAACGCCCTGGCAGACCTGTTCCTCCAGAGCCGCAACTGGCCGTTCGGGTCGGCGCTCGCGTCGCTCTTCGTGGCCGGCATGATCGCCCTCGTCGCCGGCTACCTCGCCCTCACGCGCCGCCTCGTCCGGGCCGGCCGCGAGACGAGCCTCCTGTGAGCGCGGCACCGGCCCCGCCGCCCGCGACGCCGGCGTCGGCCGACCGCGGACCGTTGCCCGCGGCCGCCGCATCCGACATCGCCGGGGCGCTGCGCGCGGCCGCGCTCGAGCGCCTCGGCGACCGCCTGACGCGCGGGTACACGTTCCTGGTCTACGCGTTCCTGTTCCTGCCGATCCTCATCGTCGTCGTCTACAGCTTCAACGCCGGGCGCCATGTGACCGAGCTCACGGGGTTCTCGACCCGTTGGTACGAGTCCGCCTGGTCGGACCGGTTCCTCATGAACGCGCTCCGGAACAGCCTCACGATCGCGGCGATCACCGCGCTCCTCGCCACGGTCATGGGCACCGCGTCGGCGCTCGCGATGGACCGGCTCCGGCCGCGGGTCCGCTGGTTCCTGGAGCTGCTCACGTACGTCGCGATCATCGTGCCCGGCATCGTCATCGGGATCGCGACCCTGATCTTCGTCGTCACCGCCCTCGACTGGCTCAACCCGTGGCTCGCGTTCTTCTCGGGCGGGACCGCGCCGCAGCTCGGGCTCGGGGCGGCGAGCATCATCGCGGCCCACACCCTGTTCACGATGGCGATCGTCAACGTCCTCGTCCGGACGCGGATGCGGGGCATGGACCGGAGCCTCATCGAGGCGTCCGAGGACCTCTACGCGACGCCGTGGCGGACCTTCGTCCAGGTCACGTTCCCGCAGCTCCTCCCGGCGATCGTGTCCGGGACGCTCCTCGCGTTCACGTTCAGCTTCGACGACTTCATCATCGCCTTCTTCACGAGCGGCCAGGACCAGACGGTCCCGATCTACCTGTTCGCCTCGATCCGGCGCGGCGTCAATCCGCAGGTGAACGCGATCGCGACGGTGCTCCTCACCGTGACGATCCTCGCGATGGTCACGGCCGGGGTCATCTACCGGCGCGGCCAGCGGCGGGCGACGGTGAGTGCGCGCCGCGGGGTGCCGGCTGCCCCCCGAGGCGGGAGGGGATGATGGGCACACGGGCCGGGGCGGGACCGATGGCGGCGCGGGCCGGCGGCCGGCCCCTCCTTGCCGACGTCGTCCGGGACGACCTCCGGCGTGCCGTGATCACCGGCGCCTACGCCCCGGGCTCGAAGCTGCCCAACGAGGATGCCCTCGCCGAGCGGTTCACGGTGAGCCGGGCGACGATCCGCGAGGCCGTGCGCGGGCTCGTCGAGGAGGGCTACCTCGCGCGTCGCCACGGCTCGGGGACGTACGTGACGTCACGGCCGCTCCTGCGCAACTCGCTCGATCGGAATTTCAGCTACACCGCGTATCTCGAGTCGACGGGGGTGCGGGCCGGGCGCCGGATCCTCGCGCTGGACACGGTCCCGGCGGACGAGGCAGTCGCGGACCGGCTCGGCATCGACGAAGGGACTCCCGTCGTCGAGCTCCGGCGGGTCCGGACAGCGGACGACCGCCCGGCCGTCTTCTCGATCGACCGGATCCCCGCCGACATCGTCGACGTCGAACGCGACCGCGAGGCGTTCGGGGGGTCGATCTACGCGCTCCTCGCCGCGCGCGGCCACCCGGTCCAGCACGGCGAGGCGACCGTCGCGCCGGCGAAGGCCGACGCCGCGCTCGCGACGGTCCTCGAGGTGGCGTCCGGGACGCTGCTCCAGCACCTCGACCAGGTCGACGTCGATGGGGCCGGCCGGCGCGTGATGTTCTCGCTCGAGTGGCATGTGCCGGCGGTCATCGAGCTGCGCGTGTACCGGCGCGGCCCGGGCGTGGCGGACGCCGCGACGCGCTCCTGACGGACGCCGCGACGCGCTCCTGACGGTCGAGCCGCCTCGACCGCTACTGGCCGGCCGCGCGCCAGGCGTCGCGGATCTTCATCCGGCCCCCGCCCTGGAGGACCGCTCCAGAGTAGACCCGGCCGCCGATGACGAACAGCCCGTAGGTCGCGGCGACCGTGATCGCGCCGGCGAGGAGGATCTCCCACGGCTCGATCGCCCCGAGCGCGGCGCGCAGCGGGACGACGATCGGTGCCGATGCCGGGATGTACGTGGCGACGATCGCGACGATCCCGGTCGGGTCGTCCGGGACGACGAGCAGGGCGACGAGGTAGGCGGCGACGGCGACGAGCATGACCGGCGTCGTGACGTTCGATGCCTCCTCGATCCGCGAGGCGAGCGCACCGAGCGCCGCGAAGACGGTCGAGTACAGCGTGTAGCCGATCGCGAACCACACGATCAGCAGCACGAGGGCGCTCGCCGTCGTATCGGGCAGGGTCAGCCGGTCGGTCACGATCGCGAGCGTGAGGCCGGTCGCGACGAAGATGAGGAGCTGCGCGAGCCCGAGGACGCCGATCCCGAACACCTTGCCCATGAGGAGCTCGCGCGGGCGGACCGTCGAGAGGACGACCTCGACGACGCGGCTCTGCTTCTCCTCGACGACGCCCGTCAGGACCCAGTACCCGAACGTGAAGATCGAGACGAACAGGAGGACGACGCCGATGTTCGCGAGGAGGAACGCGGCATCGTCGGCATCG
>JBFKVO010000045.1:0-6841 GCA_041639095.1 Candidatus Limnocylindrales bacterium
CGGCGGAGCCGCGATCCTGTTCGTCGCGGTCATCGCAGCGCTCGCCTACGGGGTCCTCGGGTGGATCGTCACGGCGATCGCGGCCGCGATCTACAACCTCGTCGCGGGCTGGACCGGCGGGATCGAGGTCGAGCTCCAGGCCGTCGCCCCACCGCCGCCGGCCCCCACGTGGGGCGCCCCACCGCCCGCTCCGCCCGCTGCGCCGTCGCAGCCGCCTGCCCCTCCGCCCCCGGCGCAGACCGGCGGCTGAGGGGACGCTCGAAGGTCCCGATGCGTCCTCCCCGCCGCGGCTGGCTCGCCGCGCTCCTCGTCGCCGCGCTCGCCGTCACGGCCTGTGCATCGAAGCCCGACCTCACGGACCCGCGGGAGATCCTGGATGGGGCCGTCGCGGAGCTCGCGGCCGCCCGGTCGGTGCGCCTCGAGCTCGACGTCGGCGGGGCGATCGCGATCGACCCGCTCGGCACGGGCTCGGGTCGCCCGATCCTGCTCGACGGAACCACGCTCACGGCCGAGCTCGACGTCGCCGGCGGCAGGGCGAAGGCGTCGTTCGCCGTCCCCGCGCTGGTCGGGCTGACCGGCGAGTTCCTCGCCCCCGGCGGCACGGCATACCTGAAGACGAGCCTCACGGGACCCCTCTACCTCCCGCTCCCTGCGGGTGACGGAGCGGGCCCGGGTGCCTCACCGGCCCCCCTGTCGCTCGCGTTCCTCACGGACCTGCTGGCCGATCCGTCGGTCGTCGCCGTGAAGCTCGACGACGTCGACTGTGCCGGCACGCGCTGCTACCAGGTCCGGCTCGAGGTGGATCCCGAGGCTCTCGATCTCGGCCTGCCGGACTTCTCGGGGCTGCCCGGCATCCCCGGCCTTCCCGGGATCCCCCTCCCGTCGCCCGCGCCGGGCGGTGGCACCGGCATCGACGGGCCGATCGTCATCGTCGTCGAGGTCGCGAAGGACTCGCTGCGGCCGGCCACCCTGCGCTCCGACATCACCGCCGGCGACACCGCGACGATCGAGCTCGAGCTGACGCTGTCCGCGTGGGACGAGTCCGTGAGCGTCACGGCGCCGCCCGCCGAGCAGATCGGCGACCTCGGCGACCTGTTCCCGTTCCCGCTGCCGTCGTCGCCGTAGCGGTTCGGGAGCCGCGGACGGGCCCTCCATGGAGGCTGCGCCGAGCGGCCGGACCTACAATGCCCCGGTGAGTCCCACGACCCCGCGCGGCCGGCGCCGCGGCCCGCCCGACGGTGCCCCGGAGCCGACCGGCACCCACCTCGCCGAGCTGCCGCCCGCGTCCTATGCGCCCGACGAGCCGGAGTGGCTCCGCGACGCCGACCGCGGCCCCGACGACGCGGCCGCGCCCCTCGATGCCGCCGCGATCAAGGCCGCGGAGGAGGCCCACCGCGCCACCGCGGCGCGCCGGGCCGAGGAGATCGTCGCGCGCCTGAACCCCGAGCAGGCGCGCGCGGTGACGACGACCGAGGGCCCGCTCCTCATCCTCGCCGGGGCCGGCAGCGGCAAGACCCGGGTCCTCGCCCACCGGATCGCGTACCTCGTCGGGGTCCGCGACGTCGCCCCGTGGCGGATCCTCGCCGTCACGTTCACGAACCGCGCCGCCGGCGAGCTGCGCGAGCGGATCATGTCGCTCGTCGGCGAGCGCGGCCGCGAGGTGGAGGCGGGCACGTTCCACGCGCTCTGCGCCCGGATCCTCCGGCGCGACGGGGACGCGATCGGGATCGACCGTCGGTTCGTCATCTACGACACCGACGACCAGCAGGCGCTGATGAAGCAGCTCCTGAAGGACGAGGATCTGCCCGCGACGGGCGAGTTCCGGCCATCCGCGGTGCTCGGTGCGATCAGCCGCGCGAAGAACGAGATGCTCGACGCGGCGTTCCTCGCGGACAACGCGGTCGACCGTCACCAGCGCATCGTCGCCCGCCTCGCCGAGCGCTACCAGGACCGCCTCCGCCAGGTGCACGCGCTCGACTTCGACGACCTGCTCCTCGAGGCCGTCCGCCTCTTCGACCAGGCGCCCGACGTCCTCGAGCGCTACCAGGCGCGCTGGCGCTACCTCCACGTGGACGAATACCAGGACACGAACCGGCCGCAGTACCTGTGGGTCCGCGCCCTGGCCGCGGCCCATCGCAACCTGTGCGTCGTGGGCGACGACGACCAGTCGATCTACTCGTGGCGCGGGGCGAACCTGCGGAACATCCTCGACTTCGAGCGCGACTGGCCCGATGCGACCGTCGTCAAGCTCGAGCGCAACTACCGCTCGACGCAGCTCATCCTCGACGCCGCCCACGCGGTCGTCTCGCGCAACGTCGGCCGGACCGACAAGAAGCTCTGGACCGAGCTCGCCGGGGGGACGCCGATCCAGCGCTTCGAGGCCTACAACGAGGAGGAGGAAGCCGAGTGGATCGCCCGCCAGGTGGAGGGGCTGATCGGCGGGCGCGGCTCGCTCCTGACCCGCCGCGCCGACGACGACACGGGCTCGACGCGCGGACAGGACATCGCCGTGATGTACCGGATGAACGCGCAGTCCCGCGCGATCGAGGAGGCGTTCCTCCGCTATGGGCTTCGCTACCAGCTCGTCGGCGGCACCCGCTTCTACGCACGTCGCGAGGTGAAGGACGCGCTGGCGTACCTGCGCGTGCTGCGCTCGGACACGGACGTCGTGAGCTTCGAGCGGATCATCAACGTGCCCGCGCGGGCGATCGGGGAGCGGACGGTCGACGTGCTCCGCGAGGTCGCCCGCGGCGAGAGTCTCTCGACATGGGCGGCGATCGAGAGGGCGGCCGCCGGCGAGGTTCCGGGGATCGCCGCGCGGGCGCGCGGAGCGGTGGCGGACTTCGCGGCCCTCGTGCGCCGGCTGCGCACCAGGGTCGGACAGGTGCCGCTGCCGGAGCTCCTCGACGCGGTCCTCGAGCTGTCCGGCTACCGCGCGATGCTGGCCGACGGCAGCGAGGACGGCGAGGAGCGCTGGGCGAACCTGCTGGAGCTTCGCCAGGTCACGACCCGCTACGACGACCTCACCCCCGAGGACGCGCTCGACCGGCTCCTCGAGGAGACGGCGCTCGTCGCCGACCAGGACAGCTACGAGGGGTCGGCCGACGCGGTCACGCTCATCACGCTCCATGCGGCCAAGGGCCTGGAGTTCCCGGTCGTGTTCATCGCCGGCCTCGAGGAGGGGCTGCTGCCACACAGCCGGGCGCTCGATGACGAGCAGGAGCTCGAGGAGGAGCGCCGGCTCACCTATGTCGGGATCACCCGGGCGAAGCGCCGGCTGTACCTGTCCCACGCGTGGAGGCGCGCGACGTACGGGATGGGCCAGATGTCGGTCCCGTCCCGGTTCCTCCTCGAGATCCCGGCCGAGCTGATGGTCGGCCCCCAGCTGAGCGGCGACTGGGCCGACGAGCGGCCCCTCGACCTCGACCTCGTGTTCGGGGCGCGCCGCACGAGCCGGTTCGGGCGTACGCCGCGCTCCGGGGCGGGCGGTGGCGCCTATCGCGAGGGAAGCGGGACTCCCGGGGCACCGCGCGGTGGGACGCCGTTCCGGCCGAGCCGCGACCTCGCCGCGCGCCGCACGGCGTTCGCCGGGGGCGCGCGCTCAGGCTCGCTCGCGGGCGACGTCGAGCCCTGGGATGGCGCGGACATCGACACGTCCGATGACGCGAGCGAGTCGGCCGATCCGCCCGTCAGGGCGCCTCGCCGCGCGCCCACGACTCCCGCGCCCCGGCCGATCGTGCCCGGCGAGCGCCGCTTCCGCGACGGGGATCGCGTCCGCCACGCGCGCTGGGGCGACGGGATCGTCGTCTCCTCGAAGCTCACCCGCAGCGACGAGGAGGTCGTCGTGGCGTTCCGCGACGGACGGGTCGGCCGCAAGACGATGCTCGCGAGCCTGGCCAACCTCGAGCTCATCGGCTAGCGCGCCCGAAGCCCGGGCGGGACCGGCCCGCCAATCGACTGACAGGAAACATCGGCCGTCCCCGCCGCGCACGATTCGTGCGTCTCGGACGGTCGATGTGCTCCGCCGCCTTGCGTCCGAGTTTCCTACGCGTCAAACTGCGCAGAGATCGATCGAGAGGTGGCGCCCGGCCATCGGGCCGGCCGCCCTTCGCTCGCCCGTCGTGCTCCAGGGGTCCGGATCCAGCCCCGTCGGCTCGATCCGCGGCCTCTCGGAGCGCACCTCGCGTGGAGGAGACCGCGGTGGCGACCAGCGACCTGGAAGCGTTCGTCAACCAGCCCGGCCGGGACGCGGCGATCCGCGACGTCCGCCGCCAGATCGACGAGGCGGGCGTCGAGTACATGTACTACCAGTTCGTGTCGGTGACCGGCCGGATCATGGGCAAGGGCATCCCGGCGGCTCACTGGGAGCGGATCGCGGAGCGCGGCTTCCAGCTGGTCTACGGGTCCACCGCGAACCTGTTCATCGACCGGAAGGGCAACTACATCGGCTACGGCCCCGAGGCGCGCGAGCTCGTCGGCATCCCCGAGCCCGAGACGTTCTGCGTGCTGCCCTGGGACCGCAAGACCGCGCGGGTCTTCTGCACCCTCTTCCGCGGTCGCGAGGAGGAAGTCGACGGCGGCGCGTTCCTCACGTCCGACTGTCGCGGCAACCTCAAGCGCCTGCACGAGGCGTTCATCGACGCGACCGGGATGGAGATGCGGATCGGGTGCGAGCCCGAGATGATGTGGCTGAAGGTCGACCATGCCGGCAAGCCCACGGTCGAGGGCAAGACGAAGCCGTACTGCTACCACATCGACCAGTTCTCGGAGCTCCAGCCGCTCATCCACAAGGTGATGGAGTACGGCAAGGCGATGGGCCTCGACATGATCCAGGGCGATCACGAGGACGCGCCGGGTCAGCTCGAGCTGAACTTCATGTTCGACCGGGCCGAGGCGACCGCCGATCGGCTCACGACGTACCGCCAGATCTGCAAGCAGGTCGGGCGCGAGATGGGCGCCTTCGCGTGCTTCATGCCGAAGCCGTTCATGGGCGTCTCGGCGAACGGCTGCCATCACAACTTCTCGTTGTGGCGCGGCGAGGACAACCTGTTCATGCCCGAGGGCGACGACCCGCAGCTGCCCGGCAAGGTCGGCCTCCAGGCGGCGGGTGGCGTGCTCGCCCATCTGCGCGCGCTCACAGCGATCACGGCGCCGACGGTGAACTCCTACCGGCGCTTCTGGGACATGGGCTTCTGGGCGCCGGTCTTCGCCGACTGGGGGTTCCAGAACCGGACGACCGCGCTCCGCGTCAGCGCCCCGGGCCGGTTCGAGTACCGCTCGGTCGATTCGTCCGTGAACCCGTACCTGTCGTTCGCCGCGCTGCTCGCGGTCATCCGCGACGGGCTCGACCGCGAGCTCGACCCGGGCGAGCCGGAGGAGCGCAACATCTACGACGCGATCGCCGGCGGCAAGCAGGTCACGAAGGTACCGTTCAGCCTCGGCGAGGCGCTCGAGGCGCTCGATGCCGACGACGTCGTGAAGTCGGCGCTGCCGGGCGACATGTACCGGGTGTTCATGCACTACAAGCGGGACGAGTGGGAGCGCTTCCTCGCGACCGTCACCGAATGGGATGTCGAGACGTACCTCGACGTCCTGCCCTGAGGCGCCCCACGGAGGACGACGACCATGTGCGGGATCGCCGGGATCATCCATCGCAACCGGTCCTCGGACGTCGGCACCGAGATGGCCGCGATGCTCCAGTCGATGAAGCACCGCGGGCCGGACTCCACCGGCTACGCGCTGTTCGGCGAGCCGACCGGCCGGACCCTCATCCGCTTCAAGCTCGCCGACGCGAACGACCCGCGCGACTTCGATTTCCGGGCGCGTCTCCAGCGCAACCGTGCACGCGTGGAGGGGCGCCTCCGTGAGCTCGGCGCGACGATCGACCGGATCGACGCGGAGACCGAGTACGCCTTCCGCGCATCGATCCGCTACAAGGGCGACCTGAAGACCCTCGCCGACTACCTCGAGGCCGTGCCGGGCTGCGAGGTCCTCTCGCTCGGGACCTCGCTCGAGATCGTGAAGGACCTCGGCGACGCGAACGAGGTCGCCAGCCAGTACGAGCTGCGCGGCTTCCAGGGCACGCACGCCATCGGCCACGTCCGGATGGCGACCGAATCGGACGTGGACATCTCGGGTGCCCACCCGTACTGGGCGTACCCCTTCGCCGACGTCGCGGTCGTCCACAACGGCCAGCTGACGAACTACTTCCAGTGGCGCCGCCGCCTCGAGCGCGCCGGCCACCGCTTCCAGTCGGAGTGCGACTCGGAGATCATCGCGGTCTACCTCGCCGAGAAGATGGCCCACGGCTCGGATCTCAAGGACGCGATGGAGGAGAGCCTCGACGAGCTCGACGGGGTCTTCACGTACATGGCCGTCACGAACGACTCGCTCGGGGTGGCGAAGGACGAGATGGCGGCGAAGCCGCTCGTCCTCTACGAGTCGGACGAGCTCGTCGCCATGGCCTCCGAGGAGATCGCCATCCGCGCGGTCCTCGACCGCGAGATCGACACGTACGACCCGTACGAGCGGCAGGTGCTGGTATGGACGCGCTAGGCGCGCGCCGGATCACCTACGACGCGCGCGGGCTCGCCGAGCCCCACGCGGCCGTCCCGCGCGTCAGCGAGATCGACGGCGAGCGCGCGGTCTTCGACGCGGCGAAGCTGTCCACGCGTCAGATCAACCTCGAGCTGCGCTGGCTCATCTACGAGCAGGGCGTCCGCGACGTCACGGTCCAGAACCCGGGCGCGAAGCACAGCCTCGGGGTCGGCATCCTGCAGCGCTGCAGGATCCGCTTCGCGGGCAGCCTCGGCTACTTCGGGCTCGGCGTCATCGACGGCCC
>JBFKVO010000046.1:0-6820 GCA_041639095.1 Candidatus Limnocylindrales bacterium
GATGACCGGCCAGACGACGAGGCGGCGGCGCTGCGTGGGCAACGCGTCCACGCGCTCACGGATGCCCCACCGCCGCTGCGCGAACGCGGTCGCGAACGACGTCACGAAGACGATGACGGCGCCCACGATCGTCAGGCCCTGGGCGGCGAACAGGAAGCGGGCGACGTCGGCGAGCGGCGTCGTCAGCATCGGCGTGCGCAGCAGACCGGCGAACAGCCCGAAGCCGAGGAGCGCGCCGAGGGCGATCAGGAGCGGTCGCCGCAGGATCGCCGGCATGGTCGTCGCGAACGCCCCGATCCCCCCGAACAGCGCCCCGGCCACGACCGGGGCCCAGAACCCGCCCGTTCCGAGCCCGAACGTCAGCTCCGTCCACAGCACGTCGCTCGCGTTGAGGAACACGGCTCGGAGGTCGATCGCCGCTCCGATCAGCACGAGCGCGGCAAGGAACACGCCGGCGAGCGCCCCTCCGAGCCCACCGGCGATCGTCGTGCGCAGACGCGATCCGCGCCCGTCGCGACGCCCGATCATGTACCCGGCCGCCACGTAGGCGATGAGGAGCGATCCTCCGCCGATCGAGACGATCCCGGCGATCACGGGCCGGTCGTGGAAGATCGGCACGATGCCCACGAGGCAGAGGTAGATCCCGATGATCCCGATGAGGCCGCCGACGCGGAGTGTCGTGCCCCGCAGCGAACGCGGCGCCGACGCGCCGGCACCGGGGTTCACCACGCGGCCGAGCTGTGCGACGAGCCCGGTCATGCCCGGCTCCTCGCGGCGCGCTCACCGAGGATGCCCGACGGCCGGAAGACGAGGACCAGCACGAGCATCGTGAACGCGATCGCGTCCTTCAGCTGGTTCGGGGACGGGACGCCCAGCCCGTCGAACAGGAGGGTCGGCGCCACGGCCTCGATGATCCCGAGGAACAGGCCGCCGAGCATCGCACCCGGCACGTTGCCGATCCCGCCGAGGACGGCGGACGTGAACGCCTTGATCCCGGGGATGAAGCCCGAGAAGAACTGGATCTGTCGCAGGCGGAGGCCATAGAGGACGCCCGCCGCGCCCGCCATCGCCGCCCCGATCGCGAACGTGAGGACGATGACCTTGTTCGCGTCGATGCCCATCAGCGCGGCGGTGCCCTTGTCCTCGGACACGGCCCGGATCGCCGTCCCGATCCGCGACCGCATGACGAACAGGTAGAGGATCGTCATCATCACGAACGCCGAGACGATGACCAGGATGTCGACCCAGCGAAGGTTCAGGAGCGGGATCGGGACGCTCAACAGGTCGGGCACGTCCGGGTAGGCGTAGATCCCCGGGCCGAAGAACCCGCGATAGGTGTACTGGAGGAAGAACGACGCGCCGATCGCGCTGATGAGCGGCACGAGCCGCGGCGCGTTGCGCAGCGGGCGGTACGCGATCCGCTCGACGAGGAGCGCGATCGTCACCGAGATCGCCATCGCGACGACGATCATGACCGCGATCGAGAGGAGGCTGACGATCGGGTTGACCGTCAGGAGCCCGGCCTGCGCGAGGGTGATCGCGGCGAAATAGCCACCGAATGCCCCGCCCACGAAGATCTCCCCGTGGGCGAAGTTGATCATGCGCAGGATGCCGTAGACCATCGTGTAGCCCAGGGCGATCAGCGCGTAGATGCTGCCGAGCGTCATCCCGTCGGCGAGGAGGCCGATCCACGTGACGGCCGCGAACCTGCCGCTGAGCAGCGTCAGCGTGGCGCCGACGACGATGACCAGGACGATGACGATCCGGAACGTCCACAGGAACCCCACGATCGCGAGGTCCATCGTCCGATCCATCAGTCGTCGCTGCACTGGTGGGCTCCGTCAGGCCATGTCAGAGAGAGAGAAGGGGACGAGTCCGCCGTAGACGGGCTTGTCCCCTTCCGTATTCACGCCACAAAGGCGCGTCAGGGCCGGGCGCTTAGCGCTGCGGCCAGATCGGCGCCTCCGGCGGCCACTGGCCACCGGTCTCGCGCGTGGTCACCTCGTAGACCGCGATCACCGGGGCGCCGCAGTCGCCGGACGCGCTGCACGAGAGCGAACCGGTGATGCCGTTGAAGCCCGACGTCGCGAAGAGCGCGTCGCGGAGTGCCTTCTTCGGGATGAAGATCGTCCCGTCGTCGGCCGTGATCGCGACCTTCTCGAGCGCGGCGAACAGGATGTTCGTCGCGTCGTACGCGTGGGCGTGGAAGATGCTGAGCGGGTCGCCGCCGTACTTGGCCTTGTGCTTGGCCAGGAAGTCCTGATAGCCCGCCTGGAAGGCGGTGAAGTCGGGGCTGGACAGGTAGTGGCCCTCGGCCGCGGAGCCAGCCGCCGTGATGAAGTCACCCGAGAAGTGACCGTCCGCCCCCATCGTCTTGGTGTTCTCGAGGCCCGGGACCTGCTTGACCTGGACGGTCAGGAAGCCGGCCTCGGCGATGAACACCGGGAAGTAGATGATGTCGGGCTTGTCGGCCGCGATCGCGGTCAGGACCGGCTTCATGTCGGTCTGGCCCTTCGAAATCGCTTCCTGCTTCGTGATCGTGCCGCCAAGGGCGGTGAACTCGTCCGCGAAGACCTGCTGGAGGGCCTCGGCGTAGCCGGAGCCGTCATGGATCGTCGCGGCGGTCTTGAGCCCGAGCTCGTTCCACACGAACTCCGCGGCCGCCTTGCCCTGGAACGAGTCGCTGTGCGCGGTGCGCAGGTAGCCTGCGTACGTCGCGTCGCGATCGGCGAAGGTCAGGGCAGGTCGGGTGTTCGAGGGCGAGATCGTGGTCAGGCCGGCCTCGGTGATGCTCTTGATGCCGCCCACCGTCTCGTCCGAGCAGGACGAGCCGATCAGGCCGACGAGCGTGCTGTCCGCGGCCAGCTTCTGCGCGGCCGTGGCGCCACCCTCCGGGGTGCACAGGCCGTCCTCGGTCGTGAGGAGGATGTCGCGGCCGAGGAGCTTGCCATCGGCCGTGCCATCGCCATCGTCGTCGCGATCCGCGATGGCGATCTCCACGCCGCGCTTCGAGTCCTCACCGAGCGTCGCATCCGCGCCCGACAGGACACCCCAGTAGGCGATGTGGATACTCTCGCCCGGCGGGATCGTGACGACCCCCAACGGGTCCGCGGGCGGCGAGACGCCCGGGGTGCACGCCGCGATGGCGAGCACGGCGCTGCCGACCAGCGCCCCAACCTTGGTCAGTTTCATCCAGTCTCCTCCTTGTTGGATCGCCGGGCCATCCCGGCGACCTCGGTCGGCTGCGCCCTGGCCTCCTGCCCGGCCCTGACCCACTCGCCATCCGGGGCTCGCTCCTGGATCGGCGGTCCCATCCGTCATCAGGGACTCGCGCGATCGTCGTCGATGCCGATCGGAGGGCGGCGCTGGGACAGGACCCGGGCGGCCGCGCAGGTGGCCGCCGATGCGATGCCGTATGATAGCGATTGGCGCACCGAATGCAAGACCGGCCGCGCGGCCCGGGCATGGCTCCCGCACGTGACGTGGATGCCCCCCGTGAGGCCCGCGATCCCGGCTCGATCCTCCGATCGACGCAGGTCCCGGTGACGGATGCACGGAGCGCCGCCCGTACGAGGTACCGACCTGTCGGCGTGGAATACCAGGTCAGAGCGGCCCGCATCACGGACATCGACCGTCTCGTCGCGCTGAGCGACGCTGGCGCCCCGATGTCCGCGAGCGGTCCGCTCGGCTCGGCCGATCTCATGCGACAGCTCGTCTACCTCCCGCAGGCGAGCATCTTCATCGCGGAGTCGAAGCGCGAGATCGTCGGCGGCGCCGTCCTGGCGCTGCGGCCGTCGGTCCGGGCCGGCGGGTTCGTCGGGACGATCGATCTCGTCGTCGTCGATCCCGCCGCGGACGTGGAGCGGATCACGGAGAGTCTCCTCGAGGAGATCGTCCGCTCGGCACGCAACAAGGGTTGCACCCTTGTCGAGGTGCCGAAGCCGGCCGAGACGGCCGCGCTCAAGCGTCTCGAGCGACACGGCTTCAGCGACGCGGGCGCCCGCATGGAGCGCAGCGTGAGCGCCGCCGGGACCACCCGGACGGTCGACCGATAGCACCCCAGCGAATCGGGCGCGCGGAGCGTGCCCGGACCAACCAACCGATCGAGGAGTCAGCGTGAGCAAGAACGTCGCCGTCTTCGTGGACGTGGCGAACATCTTCTACGCGGCCAAGGCGGCCGGCGTGGACATCGACTACGTCACCCTGCTGAAGTCGGCCACCGCCGGTCGCGATCTCGTGCGCGCATATGCCTATACGGGGCTCGATCCGGACAACGAGAACCAGCGCAACTTCCACGACTTCCTGCGCCGGCACGGCTACAAGGTCGTCAGCAAGGACATCCGCAAGTACGGGGACGGCAAGGTCAAGGCGAACCTCGACATCGAGCTCGTCGTCGACATGATGAAGACCGCCCGGAACCTCGACATCGCGATCGTCGTGTCCGGCGACGGCGACTTCGCGCCGGCGATCCGGGCGGTCCAGGAGCAGGGCGTTCGCGTCGAGGTCATCAGCTTCCGCGGGAATACCAGCTCCGACCTCATCGACGTCGCCGACATCTTCACGGACATCACGCAGCTCGCGAAGGTCGAGAAGGGCAGCTCGCGCTCCGGCCGACGCGTCGCGACCGACGACGAGGACCTGTCGATGACCGAGGTCCCGGACAAGCAGACCGAGGGCGAGACGGGTCGCGGCGGCCGTGGCCGTGGCGGCCGCGGTCGCGGACGTGGCGAGGAGACCGCGACGCGGTCCCGCCGCCGGAGTGGCGCGGCGGCCGAGGAAGAGCCGGTCGCGGCCGTGACCTCGACGGGCGTCCCCCTCGTGGCGCTGCCCGGCGAGCGCCTCGCGCGTGCCGCCACGCCCTCGGCCGAAGCCGGCGAGCGGGCGGCGGACGAGGGCGAGGACGAGGAGGAGCGCGGGGCCGAAGAGGGTCGCGAGGCCGCGACCGGGCGCCGCCGGCGCCGGCGCGGCGGGCGTGGCCGCGGCCGTGGCCGTGGGGAAGGCACGGCCGGCGAAGAGCGGGCCGGCGAGGAGCGGGCCGGCGACGAGCGGGCCGGCGAGACTCGCGCGTTCGTCCAGGCCGACGACGAGGACACCACGCCGTTCGACGAGCTGGCGGCGATCCCGCGCAGCCCGCGCTCGGCAGCGTTCGGCTCCGTCTGGGACTCGCAGATCGGGGTCCCCACCGGATCCGGCGCCGGCACGGCCGGACCGCTCGACGACGAGGACTTCGACGAGCCCGAGATCCCCGAGTATCTGCTCGCCGAGCGTCGGTCGCGCGGCCAGGGCGGCCGTGGCGGTCGTGGCGGTCGCGGCGGCCGCGGGGGATACGGTGCGGCCGTCGACCGCGAGCGCTTCGGTCGCGGCGGCGGGATCAACCGGTACCCGGACGTCCGCGACCGCGATCGCGGTGGCCGCGACGTCGACACGCGCCCGGCGCGATCGGGCGCCCGGTCCGGTGGCGACCCGTGGTCCGAGGTGCCGCCCGAGCTCGAGGCGATGCTTCGTGCGCAGGTCGCGAGCCGATCCCGGCCGCAGCCCTCGGCGGTCCCCGACGCGAGCGGGACGAGCGACGACGCGGACGCCGCGCCGAAGAAGCGGACGACCCGCAGGACCGCGGCGCGCACGACGGGCGACGACGCGGGCGCCGCGCCCAGGAAGCGCACCACCCGCAAGACCGCGGCGAGTGCCGCAGCGGAGGACGCGGACGCCGCGCCGAAGAAGCGCACGACCCGCAAGACCCCGGCAGCCGAGTCCGACTGACGGGTCCGGCACGTGGACGGGGCGAGGACGCGCGGTCAGCGGCCGGCGGTGGAAGCGATCGCCACCATGGTCCGTGCGGGGGCTCCCCAGTCGATCCTCGTCGTGGGACCGGCGGGCGTCGGCAAGACGACGCTCGCCCTCGACCTCGCGGCCGGCCTCCTCTGCATCGACCCGGATCCCGAACGACGGCCGTGCCGGGCCTGCCGCGGGTGCCGGCTCGTCGATAGCGGCAACCACCCTGACCTCCACCGCCTCGCGCCATCGGGCGCGGGCGGCCAGATCCGCATCGGCGACCGGACGAACCCGGAGCCGGGCACGATCCGGCACCTCCTCTCGGAGCTTGCGCTCCATCCCGTCGAGGGCGGGCCGCGGGTCGCGATCGTCGAGGCGGCCGAGCGCCTGAACGAGGACGCGCAGTCGGCGCTCCTCAAGACGCTCGAGGAATCGTCCGCGGGCACCGTCATCGTGCTCTGCACCGAGGACGACGAGCGGCTCCTTCCGACGGTCCGCTCTCGCTGTGCGCGGGTCCGCCTCGGTCCCGTCCCCGTGCGCGACGTCGAGGCGATCGTCGTCGAGCGCGGGATCGCCGACGCCCCGACGGCGGCGCGCCTCGCCCGGCTGACCGGCGGTCGTCCCGGGATCGCGCTCCTGTATGCCGCCGAGCCGGAGACCCTCGTCCTCCGCTCCGAGATCGCGCGGACCCTGCTCGACCTGCTCGAGGCTGCCTCGGCGCGCCGGCTCGCGATCGCGCGGGACCTGCTCGGGCGCGCCGACGAGCTCGCCCGCCGACTGGCGTCGGCGAGCTCGGCAGGGCCCGCGTCGGCGACCGCGTCGCCGCCGGTCCGTGGTCGCGGGAAGACCACGGCGCGCACCGCCCCCAGCGCCGCCGCGGCACCGACCGGGTCCGATGCCGACGCCCCTTCGACGGCCGAGGCGACCGCCGCCGCCGACGATGGCGCGGCCGCACCGGCAGGCCAGCGCGCCTCGGCGGCCGAGCGTCGTCGCGCGGCGATGCTGCTCGTCGAGATCTGGCGGGACGTCGTCCGGGACGTCATCCTCC
>JBFKVO010000047.1:0-6781 GCA_041639095.1 Candidatus Limnocylindrales bacterium
GCGCCGGAGTACGTCTCCGTATGCCGAAATCTCAGCCGTCACGCCTACCTCTGGGAGGGCTACGTCCCGCCTTCCGTGATCCGCGAGGAGACGGACGGCTTCGGCGGGCCGAGCGAGCGCGACGCCGCGCGGTTCCTCGGATTCGAGGCCCTCCCCCGGTTCAAACGCTTCCACGCGCCGACCCGCGACGGGCTCACCGCGACGTACGCGATCATCGAGACGTTGCACGACGATTGGAGCGGCGCGCCGCCGATCCGCGAGCAGTGGCTCGTCATCGCGCCGCCCCGGAGCGCGGAGGCGATCGTCGGGCGGAGGCGATCACAGGGTCGGAACTACGGCCGGTGGCAGCGCGCGACGCTGCCCGACGATCTGACCGGGTACGCAACCTCCGCATGGCGGGGCGCGCCGTCGGAGAAAATGGTCGCGGTCTGGCGCCGTCGCGCCGCGAGCGCCGGGCTCGATCCGGCGCAAGTTCCCGCGAAGGGCCGCGGCTTCGCGCCGCTCTTCGCCCTCATGGACCTGCGAGAGAGGCTGTAGCCATGTGCCGCTACCACCACCACGCCTGGAGGATTCATGCCCACTGACGAACAGCGCGCCGCTGCTGCGGCCTACGGCACCGCGGAGCACCCCGTGCGGATCTCATCGCTCCCCGCGTTGCTCGGCTGCCCGCGCCGCGCTATGCTCGACGCGATGCTCCTCCGCGACGATCAGGGCTCCGCCGCGGCCGATACCGGCACGCTGACCGGGGCCGCCATTGAGCTCTGGCACCGGGTCGGCGACATCCACGCGGCGTGGGAGCAGGCGATCGCGCGCGGCACGACGCCGCAGGCCGACGAGGGCAAGGCGCGCGCATACCTGGAGGGGTATTGCTCGGACCCTCGCAACGCCGCGCGCGAGGCCGACCCCGACGACAACGCCTACGGCGCCGTCGTCAATGAGTCTCTGGAGCTGCGCGTCGAGCTGGCGTACGGCGGCGTGCACTTCGTCGGCCACCTCGACCAGGTACGCCGGCTCGGGGGCCGCCTCTACGTCTGGGACGTAAAATGTACCTCGCGCCTGAGCGGTCCCGCCGCCACGTCCTACTACGCGCTCCAGCTCGCGGGCTACACGCTCGCGCTCGCGGACATGCTCGACGAGGACGTCCAGGTCGGCGGGATCATCCGCGCCACCGACTACTACCTGAAAGCTGTTCGCGAGGGCGGCGAGCGCCCGGTCGCGTTCTACCGCCTCCCGCTCTCCATCGAGCAATGTCAGCAAATGCTTGGCGGCGTCGTTCACGCGGTGCGCGAGGTCCGCACCGGCGACGCCTACCCGATCCCCTCTGACGTCTGCTCGTGGGGCTGCGTCGGCGGCCCCACGCAGTGCCTCGATCTCGGATAGATGGCGGGAGTCCGGGCCGCCCTTTCACCCCGGACAGGAACAAGGATACAAGAATGAAGCCCTGCAGTTTCAAGACGACGACAAAGGAAGAGACGACGCCCGCGGCGCCCGCCGCGAGCGAGGAGAAGGCCGGCGTCCCGGCGGCGCCGATCGGCGGCGCGCTCGCGACGTACCTCGATCGCGGCTCGCACGTCGAGCCGACGATTAAACGGTTCCCTGCGTACATGGTCTCGTTCCACGAACGCTCTTCGGCCCGCCACGACATCGAGGCCGCCGTCCCGGACGTGAAGCAGGGCGACCTCGTGATCCGCGACGGCGGGTACCGCCGGATCGAGCGCGGTTCGGAGCTCGTCGTCCTCGACGCGTTCCGGTACTGGGCCCGGTTCACCCCGGCGGGCGAACTCTCGTGCGCCCTGCCGGAGCCACCGACGCAGGCGCAGCTGGACGCGCTCGGGGAGGAGAGGCTCGACGAGTGCGTCGAAGCCCTGCTCCTCGTGATCGAGCCGGGCACGATTACGGCGGCTTCCTACCGGGCGAAGAACGCGACGCTCGGGCTCGTCGACCCGGTGATCGCGTCACAGAACGCGAGCCGTGAGCCGAACTGGGCGCGGCTCTCGCCGGCTCACGCGACCGCCGCCCAGATCCAGCAGGTGCCGCTCCGGGTCATCGGGCGGAACATCTCCTGCGGGAGCCGGACGAGCAAGCGCGGTCTGTCGTACAACACGGCGAACGCGACCGCGGTCCCGGCGAGCCTCGACCAGGTGAAGCGCATCCTGGACTGGGCCGCGAGCGAGTCGGCGTTCTTCGAGGGCGATGTCGCCCCGGAGTTCGAGGCGCGCAAGACGGCTATCACCGACTGCATCGGCGAGACCACGAAGCGGATCGGGTAGCATGAGCGACGCGGCGGAAACCGTGATCGAGAGCCCCCGGCTCTCGATCACGGTGAGAGAACGTACCGCCCGTGAGGGCGAGACGCTGACGGGGGAACCGCGCGAGGCCCTGCGCGCGGCGATCCTCGCAGCGTCTCGCCTGCGGCGCGGCGAGATCCGGTGGGCCGGCGACGAGCATCTCGCCGTCCTCGACATCGACGACGTGGCGGAGACGACATCGGCGGACGCGCTCCTCGCCGGGCTCGCAGTCCGCCCCTGGCTCGCGTGGATCAGCGCGAGCGGGCGCGGCATGCACGCCGTCTACTACGCCACCGAGTACCCGGCAGGCGACCTCGCCCGCTGCGCGGCGGTATCCGTCGCGGAGGTCGATCGCGGTGCCGGCGTCGAGGTGCTGACGCGGACGGCGGCCCCGCCGGGCGATGTCTCCGAGTGCGGGCAGGAGGCCGAGCCGCGCCTCCCGCTCGGCTGGCTGGAGGACGCGGAGGTCGATCCGGCGGTGCTCGACGAGTGGCTGGAGGCGCGCGATCTGCGGATCGGCGGGCGCTACCCGCACGAAAGCTGCCCGATCGATCCTCGTCCGACGACCGGCACCGCGCCCGTCGTCGTCCAGGACGATGGCATCCGCTGCTACGTCTGCGGGTCGCGCCGAACGTTCGCCCGGCTGATCTCCGGTCGCCGCCCGTCGCTGATCGCCACGGCGGCGCGGCACCTCGTTCACTGGACGCACGCTCACTACATCCTCGCGGAGGAGCGGCCCGACATCGCCCGGCGCGCGGGCTTCGCGCGCGCGGTCTATCGGTCGCTTGCGGCGCTGACGCACGGCCCGGACGACCCGCGGCTCGGGTCGATGTTCCACCCGTCGCTCCGCATCGTCCGCCTCTCCGGCTGCTGGGCCGATTCGGCGACGCTGGCGCCGCTCACCGGGCACGGTCGGCAGGTTTTCGCATCGCTGCCGTCGGTGCGGTATCTGGATGAGGCCGGCGAGCCGAAGGCCAGCCCGATCGAGCTCGCCCTCGCCGCCAGCAACGCGACCCTCCCCGGCTACGCGGAGGTCGTCCCGGTGCGCGGGCTGAGGCTCTGGGGCGTGCACAACGACTACCCGCAGGACCGCCGTGTGCGGGGCGTCCTCCCGACCGAGGCGGCCTATCCGCCGCGCTACGTCCCGCCGTCGCACCGGATGGACGAGTCGGCGGCGTGGGCGCGGATCGAGACGGAGTTCCCCGGCATCGATCGCGCCTACCTCTCGCTCCTCCTCGCGGCGCGAGGCGTCGCGGAGTCCGGCGCCGGGGCGGTCCCGATGGTCCTCGTCGAGGGGCCGAGCGGCGGCGGGAAGAGCGCGACGGTCCTCCTGGCCGCCGAGATCCTTGGCGACGTGGCGAAGGTCGTTCAGCCCTCGACGGCGGTCGAGTTGTTCGACCGGACGTTCGGGCAACACGCTGCCAGCGGCGCGGGTTTCATCCGGCTCGACGAGTTCGCGAAGACCACGAGTGACGCGCGCATCCGCGAGCAGTTCGAGCCGCTATTCCTCGTCGAACGCGACTACACCTGTGCGCGGATGTACGTCGGCCAGATCAGCGTGCCGGTGAGGTCGGTGGTCGTCGTCTCGCGCGTGTCGTTTCCGACGGCGGTTTTCAGCGAGCCGCAGATCACTCGCCGTTTCGTTTGCCTCCGCCTCCCCGGTGCGACTCCCGACTGGCGCGACACGTCCGGCGGGATCGAGGGGTGGCGCGACCGGAGCGCGACGAACGCTCGCGCCGCAGACGCGATCATCTCCGCCGTCGTCGATCGTCACCTCGCGGCCGGCGCGCCGCCGGACGTCCGGCGGATCGCGGAGGCTCTGGGGATCGAGGCGCCGCGCTACCAGATCGGCCTGGAGGATGCGCTCCCGGAGGAGCGGCTGGAGACGGCCCGCGCGGTCTACCGTCTCTGGCTCGCGATCCCCGGCGGCACGATCCCCGGCGACTCCGCGCGAGCTGCGACCGGATGGCGGGTCGTGGACCCGGCCGGGCAGGACCCGCTCTCGCTCGCGTGGCGCGAGGTCTGTGACGACCCGGAGCGGCGGTGGGGCGGGACGCGCGGGATCAGCGCGGAGGATCTCTCGACGCTCGTCGGGTTTCCGCGCGGCACCCAGATCCAGTGCTCGCAACGGGGAGGGAAGACGCTGGTCCGGTTCGTCGTCGGGTCGGGGCGCGGTCGCCGCTCCGGGCCGGTCAACGAGGCGATCGAGTTCGAGCCGAGGAGGGAACTGTGCTCATCTACCGATGCCCCGGCTGCGGAATCAACCGAGCCTACGACGGAGCGATCGACTGCACCGCCCGAAACTCCGATCGAATCTGGCAGGAGTGCGCCTCCTGCGGAGCCCTCGTCTCCGTCCGCGTCCTCGCCGTCCCAATCACCACCGTCAAACGGGGCGCTCCCGGTGGTGATCGATCTGGAGACGCGGAGTGACTTGGAACTGAAGGCAGTCGGCGGGCGCGTCTATGCGGAGGGGCGGCACACCGAGATCATCTGCGGCGCGGCGCGGATGCCCGACGGCGAGATCGTCTCGTGGCAGCACGCCTCAGCTGACCTCCCCGACTACTCGCCGCCGGGCGTCGCGCCGGTCCAGATCAATGGCCACGAACTCTACGCGCACAACGCGGACGGTTTCGATCGGCACATCTGGGAGCGGTTCTACGGCGCGGCCGCCGGCTGGGTTGACACGCTAAAACTCGCCCGTGCCGCAGGGCATCGCAACGCGGGTCTCGACGCGCTCGGCGTCGCCTGTCTCGGCCGGTCGAAGCAGGCCGACGGCGCGGCGTTGATCCGGCAGTACTCGAAACCTCGCGGGACGAACCCGGACGGGACGCCCCGCTTCGCGGTATTCTTCTCGGACACGCTCGATCGATTCGTCTCCTACTGCCGCGAGGACGTCCGGCTCCTCGCGGATCTGCTCGACGGCGGGCACCTCACGTCCGGGCAGACGACGGAGACGGAGGCGAGGTGGGTTGCGCTACAGCAGAGAGTCAACGACCGTGGGATCGCCTACGACGCCGACCTCGGCCGCGCGTTGATCCGGGTGCAGGCCGCGATCGACGAGCGGACTGACCTCCGCATCCGCGAGGTCACCGGCGGCATGCTCGATGCCCGCGCCGTGAAGTCACGGCCGGCGAAGGTCCGGCGCTGGCTCGCGGAGCACGGGTGCGATCTCCCCGACCTCCGCAAGCAGACGGTCACGCAGTACCTCGCCGGGTCGCTCGACGACGGCGCCGACGAGCTGGCGGACGCACCGCCAGTGTCGCCCGCCGTCCGCGATGTGCTGGAGGCGCGGCTCGGCATCGCGGGAATCGTCGCGGCGAAGTGCCTCGCGGCGCAGCGAACCGTCTCGAAGGACGGGCGCATTCGCGACATGTTCCGCTATTACGGCGGGCACACGGGGCGGGAGAGCGGACAGGGCGTGCAGCCGCAGAACCTGCCGCGCCCGACGATTGACGAGGATCGCCTCGGGTCGTTCCGGGATCGGATCCTCGCGGGCGAGACCCCCGACGTGCCCGACCTCCTCGATCTCGCCCGCTCGGCCCTGCGCGGGATCTTCGTCTCGCCGCCGGGCCGTCGCCTGGTCTGGGGTGATTTCGCAGCGATCGAGGCCCGCGTCCTCGCCTGGCTCGCCGGACAGGAATCGACGTTGGAGGCGTTCCGTGCCGGACGGGACGTCTACGTCGAGCTAGCGTCGGTGATCTACGGGCGACCCGCCGACGAGATCACGCGCGAGATGCGCGCTGTCGGGAAGGTTGGCGTACTCGGCGCCGGGTACCAGATGGGCGCCGCGTCCTGCGGCGTCTATTGCGCGGCGCAGGGGATCGACCTCGCGGCGGCCGGCACGACGCCGCGCGCCCTCATCGAGGCGTACCGCCGGGCGAACCCTCGGATCAAGGGCCTCTGGCGCGAGGTCCACGACGGCGCGATAGCGACTGTGCGAACGCGCGAGGCGCGGACGATCGGTCGCGTCGAGTGGTCGATGCGCGATCGGAGCCTGATCGCGCGGCTGCCGTCGGGGCGCGAACTCACCTACCACGACGCGGCGATCGAGCCGCACGTCCCGGTTTACAAACTCCGCCCCGACTGGCAGTACGACCAGGACCCGGTGCCGACTCTCGTCTACGGCCCGGAGAAGGGGCGCGTTCCGACGTACGGCGGGAAGCTCGTCGAGAACGTCACGCAGGCGACCGCGCGGGATTTGCTCGTCGAGGCCGCACTCGCGATCGACGCCGAGACGCCCATCGAGATCGTCGGGACGATCCACGACGAGATTCTGGGGGAGATCGACGAGTCGGACGCGGGCCGAGCCGTCGAGGCGCTGGAGCATTTCATGTCGCAGACGCCGGAGTGGGCGGCAGGGTTGCCGCTCGCGGCGGAGGCGAAACACGCGGGGAGGTACGGGAAATGATCCCCGCCCTCTCGCTCTTCGCCGGCATCGGCGGACTCGACCTCGCGCTCGCGCCGTGGTGCCGCACGGTCGCCTACTGCGAGCA
>JBFKVO010000048.1:0-6722 GCA_041639095.1 Candidatus Limnocylindrales bacterium
CCGCTCGACGCCGGCCCGGACGAGCTGGCGACCGAGGCCCCGGCCCTGCCGGTCCGGTCGGACGCCGACCGACCAGATCTCGCCGTGCTCCCCGACGCGTCCCTCCCGCCTGCCCGGGTCGGTCGCGCAGAAGCCGACGAGCTCGCGCGTCGCCGCGTCCTCGACCAGGATCACATCGTCGTCCGCGTTGTCGGGGTCCTCCAGGCTGGCGATGACCATCGGGCGCTCGAGCTGCATCGGGGTCGCGTGGTCGGCGAACGCCAGGTTGAAGACCCGGATCCACTCGTCGACATCGGCGCGGCCGGCGAACGGCCGGGCGGCCAGGCCCTCCGGCCAGCGCGGCGCGTCGACGGCCCTCCCCGCAGGCAGCTCGAGGTCCCAGACCGACGAGTGGTAGGCGAACGCGGTCGCGCGGAGGAATGCGAGGCCGACAGGATCGCTCGGCACCACGCCCATGATCAGCTCCGGCCGGCCGCGATCCCTGGCCACGTCGCCGGCGATGTCGACGAGCGCGCGGCCCATCCCCCGGCGACGCCGGCCGGGTGCGACGACGACGATCTTGAAGTCGATCGACACGAAGCCGACGAGCGCTCCGTCCTCGAAGGCACCGCCGAACAGCCCGGGGTCGACGGCGAACGACTTCATCACGAACGCGCCCGCCGGATCGGACGAGGCCTGCATGTCGCCCGCCTCGACGGCCCGGGCCATCGCGGCCGTCAGCGCGGGGGTATCGTCGACGGTGAGGACGCGCAGCTCGGCGGTCACGCGTGCGTCGGACGTCGTGTCAGCGCCCGGTGGGCGCCTCGTCTCCACCGGCCCGACGCGGCGCGCCCTCGAAGCGCAGACCCAGCTCCGCGTACTGGCCGGGGTCGGGCGGCGACGGCGCGTCGAGCATGAGGTCGGTCCCGGACTGGGTCTTCGGGAAGGCCATCACCTCGCGGATGTTCGTCTGGTGCGCGAGGCGCGCGGCCCAGCGGTCGATCCCGAGCGCGATCCCGCCATGCGGCGGGGCGCCGTAGTCGAACGCCTCGAGCAGCGCCCCGAACATCGCCCGCATCCGCTCCGGCGAGTAGCCCTGGAGCGCGAAGCTCCGTTCGAGGAGCTCGCGCCGGTGGATGCGCACGGACCCGCCGCCGAGCTCCCAGCCGTTGAGCGTGATGTCGTACTGGAGCGCACGCGCCCGGCCGGCCGGGTCGTCCGGCGACGGCCGCGCCGGGTCGCCCGACGCGGTGACGAGCAGTTCCTCGTCCTCGGGCAGGACGCCGGAGAACGGGTTGTGCGTCGCGTCCCAGCGGCCGCCCTCCGCGTCCCACTGGTACATCGGGAAGTCGTAGACCCAGCAGTAGGCGAGCACGTTCGGGTCGCCGAGCCCGAGCTGGGCGCCGAGCTCCACCCGGAGCCGCCCGAGGACGTCGTTCGCGACCTCCGACGCGTCTGCGACGATGAGCACGAGGTCGCCCGGGCTCGCGCCGGCGCGGGCGCAGAGGCGCTCGGCGAGGTCCTCGCGGAGGAACTTCACGATCGGGCCCTTGACGGCACCCGTCGCCTCGACCGAGAGGTGCGCGAGGCCCTTTGCGCCGAAGCGCTTCGCGGTCTCGGTCAGTTCGTCGATCCTGCTCCGCGAGGCGTCGCCCAGCCCGGGCGCCACGATCGCCTTCACCCGCCCGCCGCCCGCGAGCGTCTCGTCGAAGACGCGGAACCCGGACGCCGGGACGCCATCGGGCGCCGGGATCTCCGGAGCGAGGTCGACGAGCTCCATCCCGAAGCGAAGGTCCGGCTTGTCCGAGCCGTAGCGCTCCATGACGTCGGCGTACGTGAACCGTGGGAACGGCACGTCCTGGAGCGGCCGCTCCGGGGTGACGGCGCGGCTCACCTCGATCGCCATCCCCTCGACGAAGTCCATGACCGTCGCCTCGTCGACGAAGCTCATCTCGATGTCGAGCTGGGTGAACTCCGGCTGGCGGTCGCCGCGCAGGTCCTCGTCGCGATAGCAGCGAGCCATCTGGATGTAGCGGTCGACGCCGGCGATCATCAGGATCTGCTTGAGCTGTTGGGGGCTCTGCGGGAGCGCGTACACGCTTCCCGGCTGGAGGCGCGACGGGACGATGAAGTCGCGCGCGCCCTCGGGCGTCGACTTGATGAGCGTCGGTGTCTCGACCTCGACGAAGCCGTTCGCGTGGTGGACCTCGCGGATCGCCTGGACGAGCTGGCTGCGGAGGAGCAGGCGGCGCACCATCGGCTCGCGCCGGAGGTCGAGGTAGCGGTACTTCAGGCGCAGCGACTCGTCGACCGGTGCCTCCGGCTCGTTGATGTAGAACGGCGGCGTGCGCGCCTCGTTGAGGATCTCCAGGTCGGTCGCCTGGAGCTCGATCGCGCCGGTGGCAAGACGCGGGTTCTCGGTGCCGGTGAGTCGTGCCGCGACGGTGCCGGCCGCGGTCACGACGAACTCGGGGCGGACCCGGCTCGCCACCTCGTGCGCGGCGGGCGCGTCCGTGCCGTCGACGACGACTTGCGTGATCCCGTGTCGGTCGCGCAGGTCGAGGAAGATGAGCTGGCCGTGGTCGCGGCGGCGGTGGACCCAGCCGGCCAGGCGCGCGCTCGCGCCGACGTCGTTCGCCCGCAGTTCGCCGCACGTGTGCGTGCGGTAGGGCGTGGCGAGACGGGCTGGATGCTCGGCCATGGCGCGCGTATCGTAGCCGCTAGACCACTCCGCCGGCCGCGCGCGCGCCGGATGCCCTCGCCAGGTCGTCCCAAGGAGGTGCCATGTCCAGGCTGCTCGTCCACATCGCCACCGGCCCGGGGGACCCCACGCGCGCAGCGCTCGGCCTCCTCGTCGCCCGAACGGCGGTCGAGAACGGCCACGAGGTGGACGTGTTCCTCGCCGGCGACGGCGTGGCGCTCCTCCGGCCCGAGACGCTCGACGCCGCCCACGGGATCGGGACGGGCCACATGCGCGAGCACGTCGACGCGCTCGTCGCCGGCGGCGCGGGCCTGTACGCGTCGGGGATGTCGAGCAAGGCGCGCGGCCTGACCGCCGACGCGGTGGGCGGCCTCCCGGTCACGATGAGCCCCCCGGCGAAGCTCGTGGAGCTCGCGCTCGCGGCGGATCGCGTCCTGACCTACTGATCGCGTCCTGACCTACTGAGGGCCTGAGCCCGCCTCGCCGTGCCGGTGCGCGGCGTGGGCGCGCGCGACCTCCCGAGCCAGGTCCGCGACGGGCACCGGCTTCTGTGAGCCGGCCGGCAGGTCCTTGAGCTGGACCTGCCCCGTCGCGTACTCGTCGCCGATGATCACCGCGAAGTGGGCTCCTTCGCGGGCCGCCGCCTCGAGCTGCTTGCCGAGCTTGCGACGCCCCAGCTCCGCGCGTGCTGCGATCCCCGCGTCGCGCAGGTCCGTGGCGACCCGCAGGCGCAGCGCCGTGGCCGCCGGATCCGCCCCGACGACGACCGCGGCCACGTCGCTCCCGGCGGCTCCCCGCTCCCCCGCTCCCGTCCCCTGCGCGTCGAGCGCGAGGACGACCCGATCGAGGCCGAGCGCGAAGCCGATCCCCGGCGTCGGCTGGCCGCCGAGGAGCTCGACGAGCCCGTCGTAGCGGCCGCCACCGCCGAGCGCCTGCTGCTGACCCTCGGCGCCCTCGCGGTAGTACTCGAACGCCGTCCGGGTGTAGTAGTCGAGCCCGCGCACGAGCCCGGGCTCGAGGCGATACCCGATCCCGAGCGCGTCGAGGTGCTCACGGACGGCCGCGAAGTGCTCGGCACAGGCGGGGCAGAGGCGGTCCACGATCCGCGGCGCCGACGCGTTCAGCTCGACCATCGCGGGGTCCTTCGAGTCGAGGAGCCGGAGCGGGTTCCGGTCCAGGCGCTCGCGTTCGATCCGCGGCAGGCGCGCGACGACCGCCCGGTAGTGCTCGCGCAGCGCGTCGACGTACGCCGGCCGGCAGACCGGGTCGCCGATCGAGTTGAGCAGGACGTTGACGTCGGCCAGCCCCGCGTCGCGGTAGAAGCGTGCCCCGAGCTCGATGATCTCGGCGTCCACCGCCGGTCCGGCGTCGCCGATCGCCTCGACGTCCCACTGCCAGAACTGGCGGTAACGCCCGGCCTGCGGACGGTCGTAGCGGAACATCGGGCCGGCGAGCGTCACCTTCACGGGCTGCGGGAGGGTGTGCATCCCGTGCTGGACGTACGCCCGGCAGATGCCCGCGGTCGCCTCGGGGCGGAGCGCCCACGACTCGCCCTCGTCCGTGCGGGCGGCGAGCCGGAACAGCTCCTTCTCGACGACGTCGGTGACCTCGCCGATCCCCCGCTCGAAGACGGCCGCCAGCTCGAACAGCGGGGTCTCCATCTCGCGATAGCCGTAGCGCGCCGCGAGGTCCGCCGCGAGACGCTCGAGCCGTGCGAACGCGCGCCGCTCCGCCGGCAGCAGGTCGCGGGTGCCACGCGGGGCGCGGAAGGTCGGCATCGGCTGCAAGTCTAGCGGGCGGTCGGCGGCGGGCGCCCGGGCGCCGCGCTGGCAGCGCGACGAGCCCGGCGGGTCAGCGCTTGCGGGCCAACGTCAGCCCGTCGGCGATCGGCACCATGGCGACGTCGACCCGCTCATCGGTCGCGAGCGTCTCGTTGAGCAGCCGGATGGCCCGGGTGTCCACGTCGTCCGCCGTGGGATCGACGACGGCGCCACCCCGAAACACGTTGTCGTAAGCCACGAGCCCGCCCGGCCGGAGGAGCTCGATCATCCGCTCGTGGTACGCGGGGTAGGAACGCTTGTCGGCGTCGACGAACGCAAAGTCGATCGTCCCCGCCGCCCCGTCGGCAAGCAATCCATCCAGCCCATCGACCCCGGGACCGAGGCGCAGCTCGATGCGATCCGCGACGCCCGCCTCGTCCCAGTAGCGGCGGGCGATCGCGGTCCACTCGGCGGAGACGTCGAAGCAGGTGAGCCGCCCGTCCTCGGGCAGCGCGAGCGCGACCGCGAGCGAGCTGTAGCCCGTGAACGTGCCGAGCTCCACGCACCGCCGCGCGCCGATCAGCCGCACGAGCATCGCCATCAGCGCACCCTGTTCGGGGGCGATCTGCATGTCGTGCTGCGGCAGCGCCGCCGTCTCGTCCCGGAGACGCGCGAGCAGCGGGTGCTCGCGGACGCCGACCCGGCGCAGATACGCGTTCAGGTCCGGCGGCAGGCCGAGACTGACGTTGCTCACGGTTCCGGGCCCTCTCCCCTCAGCCGAGGTCGCGCGAGGCCGAGATGACGTCCTTGAGCTGCTCGATCCGGCCGAGGACCCGTGCGAGCTGGCTGACCGACAGGACCTGCAGCGTCGCGCTCACGACGGCGATGTTGTCCGGCCCCACGCTCACGGTCGCCGCGACGATGTTCACCTTGTTCTCGGCGACGACCTGCGTGATGTCGTTCAGGAGGCCCGTGCGGTCGTAGGCCTCGACGCGGATCGCGATCGGGTACGTCTCGCTCGCCTCCCGCTCCCACTCGACCTCGATCAGGCGGTCGACGTCGCGCTCGTTGATGATCGTCGGGCAGTTGCGGAGATGAACGGTCACGCCCTTGCCCCGGGTGATGTAGCCCGAGATCGGGTCGCCCGGGATCGGGTGACAGCACTTCCCGAACCGGACGAGGAGGTCGCCCACCCCCTTGACCCGGACGCCGCCGGTGCGTGCCGGGGCCGGCGGGGCCACGGCCGGAAGGGTGAGCTCCGCGTCGTCGAGGACGCCGAGGCGGCTGACGACCTGCTGCGCCCCGAGCGCCCCGTAGCCGATCGCCGCGAAGAGGTCGTCGGCGTTGTCGTAGCTCCAGTGCCTGCCGACCTCGACGATCTTGTCGAGGCCTACGGCAGAGATCGTCGTCCGGGCCAGGCGACGAAGCTCGCGCTCGAGCGATTCACGGCCGTGGACGATGTTCTCGGTGCGGTCCTTGCGCTTGAACCACTGGCGGATCTTCTCGCGTGCGTGGCTCGTGCGGACGACGTTGAGCCAGTCGCGCGACGGCCCGTGCTCGCCCTTCGTCGTGACGACCTCGACGATGTCGCCGTTCTTCAGCCGGTAGTCGAGCGGGACGAGGCGGTTGTTGACCTTCGCGCCGATCGTCCGATGGCCGACGTCGGTGTGGATCCGGTACGCGAAGTCGAGCGGCGTCGCGCCCGCGGGCAGGTCCTTGATGTCGCCCCTCGGGGTGAACACGAAGACCTGGTCCTGGAAGATGTCGAGCTTGATCCCCTCGACGAACTCGGTGGCATCCGACACGTCGCGCTGCCAGTCCATGAGCTGGCGCAGCCAGGCGAGCTTCGCGTCGTATTCGCGGTCGGACTTCGTGCCCTCCTTGTAGCGCCAGTGGGCGGCGATCCCGACCTCGGACACCTGGTGCATCTGGTGGGTCCGGATCTGGATCTCGAGCGGCTTCCCGTCGAGCGCGATGACCGCGGTGTGGAGCGACTGGTAGAGGTTGTTCTTCGGGACGGCGATGTAATCGTCGAACTGGCCCGGGATCGGCCGCCAGATCGAGTGGACGATGCCGAGCGCGGCGTAGCAGTCGGCGACCTTGTCGACGAGGATGCGGATCGCGTACACGTCGTAGATCTCGCCGAACTCGGCGCTCTTGCGCTGCATCTTCTTCCAGATGCTGTGGATGTGCTTGGGGCGGCCCTGGAGGTCGGCTTCGATGCCGGCGTCCTTCAGGCGCGGCGTGAGCTCGGCGATCGCGCGCTCGATGTACGCCTCGCG
>JBFKVO010000049.1:0-6717 GCA_041639095.1 Candidatus Limnocylindrales bacterium
CCGCCGCAGCGCCGTCGGGATCGACGCCGCGCACGAGCACGCCGTCGCGATCCGGCAGCCCGACCGAGCGGCGCAGCCGTCGCGCGACCCGGGCCGGCACGATCGCGACGCCCAGGCGCCGCCGGCGCGGGGACTCGCCGCGGCCGAGCGCCTCGACCCGCCCGCGCAAGCCGGCGTCGGCCGGCAGTGCCAGGTAGAAGCCCTCGCCGATCCGGTTCGTGTTGATCCCGACGAGGCGGCCCTCCGCGTCGAGGAGCGGTCCGCCCGACGACCCGGGCGCGAGCGGTGCGGTGTGCTCGAGCGAGCCGGCGATCCGCCGGCCGCCCGGGCCGCGGAACGCGCGCGAGACCGCGCTGACCGTCCCGACGGTCGTGCGCGTGCCGCCCCCGGCGACCGCGGCGGCCCCGAAGACGACGGCCCCGACCCCGATCGTGCCGCCATCGGCCCACTCGAGGGGCCTCGCACCGGCCGTGTCGACGCGAACGACCGCGAGATCGCCGTCGACGTCGATTCCGGCAAGGCGGCCCCGGTCGCGACGACCGTCGGCGAACGTCACGGTGATCTCGTCCCCGCGCACGTTGTGGGCATTCGTGACGACGAGGCCGTCGCCGACGACGACGCCGGCCCCGCGCATGCGGGCCCCGATCCCGACGACGGACGGACCGGCCGCGTCGGCGACCGCGGCGATGGCGGACTGGAGTTCGGCGATGAGCGTCATGGCGGGCGATCCCTTCGTTCGGCGGAGCACAGGCCCGACCGGCCGTGCTGTAACTTGTGACTTGCAAGTTACAATGCTCTCGTGACGCATGCAAGCCCCCGTGACGCGCCGTCGACTACCATCGCGGCGATGGCCGACCCGTCCTCGCCGCTCGCGACCGCGCTCGAGCACGTCGGCGACCGCTGGAGCCTGCTCGTCGTCGAGTCGCTCCTCGACGGGCCACGTCGCTTCGGAGAGCTCCACGAGGCGGTCGCCGGCATCGCCCCCAATATCCTCACCGACCGGTTGCGGCGCCTCGAGCGCGACGGGATCCTCGCCTCGCGCGCCTACCAGGAGCGGCCGCCCCGTTTCGAGTACCAGCTGACGGCCGACGGCCGCGACCTCGCGTCGGCACTGCGGCTCCTCGCCGATTGGGGCGCGCGCCGGATGGCCCCGGCGGGGGTGGGGGAGGCAGCCCCCGCGATGCGCCACGACCGGTGCGGGACGGTCCTCGAGGCCCGCTGGTTCTGCCCCACCTGCGGCGTGGAGGCAGACGCGCCCGACGATCCCGAGGTTCGCCGGGTCTGACCTGCGCGCCCCGCTTCGCGCGTCGACCGACACACCCCCGTGCGCCGGCTCTCAGGCCCGGCGGTGCTCGTGCAGGTGGAAGCCGAGGTCGACCGCGATCTTGAGGACGACGAGGACGAGCAGGACGCCGAGCGGGTTGCCGAGCGCGATCGCCACGAAGGCGCCGAAGATGATCGTCAGGTGGAGGACGACGACCCGGCCGTACGGGGCCCCCATCTGGCGCGAGGGGTCCGCCGTCCGGTACTCGGCACGGCCGAGGTAGTTGAACACGAACGACGCACCGTGGCTGAGCGCGAGCGCCACGGCCCCGAGCGCGACCGCGGTCGGGTCGGCGCCGACGAACGCGACGACCTCGGGATCGAGGCCGAACTCACCCGTGCCCGCGCCGACGCCCGTTCCGGCGTCGCCCGGGACGAGGGTGGTGCCCGCGATCGACGGGATCGCCACGGCCACGAAGAACCCGTGACCGAGCCAGAAGATCCCGTAGTGGATGACGAAGAAGACCGAGAGGCCGACCCGCCCCAGGATCGACGCGAGACCGGAGCCCGTTCCGCCGGCGAGGAGGAGCTTCGGCACGTTGAGCGCCCCGACGATCCCGTTCTCGATCCAGTACAGGACGAGGATCGTCATCAGGTTCCAGTCCCAGAACAGGACACCCGCCAGCGGGATCAGGTTGCCCAGGACGAGCGTGGCGACGGCGATCGGGGACGAGCCGATCCGATAGGCGGCGACGATCCGGCCGGCCAGTGCCTCCATCGCGGGGCATCGTAGCCGGGCCGCGAGCCCCGCCGCGCGACGTCGGCGATGACGCGAACCCGGCGCGGCAGGGGTCCGGCGTACACTCGGGCGCATGGATGACGAACGCTGGCAGCCGGGGATGCCGGCCCTCGACCGGCAGCATGCCCGGACCCCGCCGACGACGACCCTGCCGCCGAGCCTCGCCGCGCTCCCACCACGGTCCGTGCCGGAGGTCGCCCCGACGCCGCTCCAGCGCCACTACGTGAACCTGTCGGCGATCGCCCTCGTCGCGGGTGCGATCGCGATCACGGCGCTCGAGCTCGGGACGCCGCTCGGGCACCCGCTCATCAAGCTGTGCGTGCTCATCGCGGCGCCGCTGATCCTCGTCGCGAATGCCGACGCGCTCGTCCGGATCTGGCGCTCGGCCTGGGCGTGGATGCCGGTGGATCGCGGCCGCGGCCTGTTCCGGCTCACGTGGGTCCTGGCCGGCGGGATCGGGCTGCTGGCGATCGGGGCCGCGGCCGCGGTCGTCCTCCTCGCGTGATCGCGGCCCGGCGATGAGCGACCCGTTCGAGACGCTCCCCGGCCTCGGCCGCGGCCCGGACGGCCGCTCGACCGACGTCCCGTCCGGCGCGGGCGTGCCGGACTGGCTCGCCGCGACCCTGAACTACTGCACGAACTGCGGGGGCGACCTCCGGTTCGGCCCGGTCGAGGGCGAGGACCGGCATCGTCTCGTGTGCGGCTCGTGCGGGCACATCGCCTACGTCAACCCGCGGCTCGTCGTGACGACGATCCCGCTCCTCGGCAGCGGCGAGGTCGTCCTGCTCCGGCGCGGGATCGACCCGGGCCGCGGATGGTGGGCGCAGCCGGGCGGCTTCCTCGAAGTGGACGAGACGGTCACCGAGGCGGCGATCCGCGAGACGCACGAGGAGACGGGGCTCGTCGTCGAGCCCGGCGAGATCATCGGGCTGTACTCGCGGCTCGAGGCGGCCGTCGTCGTGCTCGCGATGGAGGCGCGCGTCGTTGGTGGCGAGGTCCGTCTCAACCCCGAGGCGCTCGAGATCGCGTCGTTCAGCGCGGAGCGGATCCCCTGGTCGGGGATCGCGTTCCGGACGACGCACTGGGCACTGCTCGACTGGGTCGCGCGACGACACCCGGAGGTCCATCCGCGCGTCGATGAGCGGGGGATCTGGACGCGCTGACGCGCTCCGCCGGGCGCGCCGACACCGCGTCCGGCGCTGGGTCCCGTCCGCTGGGCCTCAGCTCAGGTCGATGAAGACGTTCTTCGTCTCCGTGTAGAGGTCGAGGGCGGCCATCCCGAGCTCGCGCCCGATCCCGGACATCTTGTAGCCGCCGAACGGCGCCTCGGTGTGGACCGAGCTGTTCGAGTTCACGCTGATGACGCCCGCCTGGAGTCCGCGCGCGGTGCGCAGCGCCCGGCCGATGTCGCGGCTCCAGACCGACCCGGACAGGCCGTACGGGGTCGCGTTCGCGAGGCGGACGGCCTCCTCCTCCGTGTCGAACGGGATCACCGACACGACCGGCCCGAAGATCTCCTCGCGGGCGATCCGCATGTCGTTCGAGACGTTGTCGAAGACCGCCGGCATGAGGAAGGCGCCGTCGGCGAGGGAGGGGTCGGTCGGGACGCGCCCGCCGACGACGAGGTTCGCGCCCTCGGCGAGGCCGGCCTCGACGTAGTCCATGACCCGCTCGCGCTGCTTGAAGCTGACGAGCGAGCCGACCTCGGTCGCGTCGTCGCGCGGATCGCCGACCTTGACCTTCTCGGTGGCGGCCGCGAACAGCTCGACGACCTTCTCGTGGACGGAGCGCTCGACGAAGATCCGGCTCCGCGCGCAGCAGTCCTGTCCGCAGTTGTCGAACACCGAGTACGGCGACGATGACGCGAACTTCTCGAGGTCGGCGTCGGCGAAGACGATGTTCGGGCTCTTGCCGCCGAGCTCGAGGCTGATCTTCTTCACGTTGCCCGACGCGAGGCGCATGATCTCCTGCCCCGTCGTCGTCTCGCCGGTGAACGCGACCTTGCCGATCCCCTCGTGGGCGGCGATCGCCGCGCCCGCGGACCCGCCGGGCCCCGTCACGATGTTGACGACGCCCGCCGGGATGCCCGCCTCGAGGGCGAGCTCGCCGAGCCGGATCGCCGTGAGCGGCGAGAGGCTGGCGGGCTTCAGGATGCAGGTGTTGCCGGCGGCGAGCGCCGGGCCGAGCTTCCAGCTGGCCATGAGGATCGGGAAGTTCCAGGGGACGATGAGCCCGACGACGCCGATCGGCTCCCGGAGGGTCATGTCGAGGCCCGGCTTCGAGACCGGGATCGTCTGGCCGAAGATCTTGTTCGCAGCTCCCGCGTAGTAGTCGAAGACGAGGCTCGCGCCGATGACCTCGCCGCGGGAACCCGTGATCGGCTTGCCGACGTTCGCCGTCTCGAGCTGGGCGAGCTCCTCGCTGTGCTGCTTGATGAGCGCGGCGTACTTCGACAGGGTCCGGCCGCGCTTGCCGGCCGCCCACGTCGCCCAGCCCTTCGGGTCGTCGAACGCCTTCCGGGCGGCATCGACCGCGCGGTCGACATCGGCCTTGCCGCCGAGCGGGGCCGTCGCGACGATCCGACCGGTCGCAGGATTGACGATCTCGAACGTCTGCCCGTCGGCGGCGTCGACCTGCTCGCCGCCGATGACCATCTGGGTGCGGGTGACCGCGTCGGCGTTCGTGCCAGCTGCGGCCTGCTGCTCGGTCGTCATTCCTGTCTTCCTCACCGACGCTGGGCGGCGCGCACGCGCCGCGGGATGAACCATGGGACGTTCCGACGATGATACGCCCGCATGGGGCTCAGACCCGGTCGCGGCCGTAGATGTCGCGGCGCAGGCCCGTCACGATCGCGGCCAGCTCCGGTCCGGACACGCCCATGCGCTGCAGGGCATGCCGTGCCAGCTCGAGCGCCGCCTCCGCGTCCGGGTCGGCGATGCGGCGCGCGCCGACGTCGCGCAGGTCCACGATCGAGTGCTGGCCGCGCGCCCGCGCGGCGATCATCAGCCGCGGGTTGATCCGGAGCGCGCGCTCCGTCGCGAGGCGCGCCGAGAGCGGATCGGCCACCGCGACGACGAGCACGTTCGCGTGGTCGAGGCCGCAGCGGGCGAGGATCGTCGGGTTGGCCGCGTCGCCGAACAGGGTCGCGGCGCCGGTCTGGCGGAGCTCGTCGAGCCGACGCGGATCGCGGTCCACGACGACGCACCGGAAGCCGCGGTTGTGGACCGCGCGCACGACGACCCCGCCCACGTGTCCGCCGCCGAGCACGACGACCGTGGGTCGATGCTCCTCGGCGTCGGGCGAGAGGCGCTGTTCCGAGCGCGACGTCCCGGCGACTCCCGGCCGCGGCGGGTCGAGCCGCGGCGGCGACGGCCCACGGGCGCCTCCGCCACCGGTCCCGCCGGCCGCACCGGTCCCGCCGGATCCGGCGATCCCGGTGCCGAACGCGAGCGTGAGCGCACGATCGCGCCGGCCCTCCAGTCGGTCGATGAGCCGCAGCGATGCAGCCTGGGCGATCGGGCTGACGAGGATGCTCACGACGGCGGTGCCGAGGATGAGGTTGTACGCGCGCGCGGAGATGATCCCGAGTTCCAGCCCGTTGTCGGCGAGGATGAAGCTGAACTCGCCCACCTGCGACATCCCCGTCCCGAGCAGGATCGCCGACCGGACGGGCAGCTTCCGCCACCAGCCGAGGAGCGAGATGATCGCGCCCTTGCCGGCCACCGCGAGCGCGACCAGCAGCGCGATCGTCGCAAGGTCGTCGAGGAGCGCGAGCGGGTCGAGCAGCATCCCGACCGACACGAAGAACAGCACGGCGAACAGGTCGCGGAACGGGATGACCTCGGCGGCGGCCTGGTAGGACAGGTCCGACTCGGACACGAGCAGACCCGCGACGAAGGCGCCGAGCGCGAGCGACAGGCCGAACAGGGCGCTCGACGCGAACGCGGTGAGCAGCGCCGTCGCGACGACGGTCAGGAGGAACAGCTCGTTCGATCCCATCCGCGCCACGCTCGAGAACACCCACGGCAGGAAGCGGGTGCCGACGACGTAGGCGAGCACGAGGAACACCGCGGCCTTCACGAGCGCGAGCACGAGCGGCGCGACGACGTCCGCGCCGGCGAGCGGGGGGAGCGCGACGATGAACAGGATCGTCGCGATGTCCTGGACGATCGACCAGCCGATCGCGGCCCGCCCGTGGAGGCTGTCGGTCTCTCCGCGGTCGATGAGCGTCTTGATGACGACGAGCGTGGACGAGATCGACATGCAGGCGCCGATGACCAGCGCCTCGCGCGCCTCGTGACCGAGGACGACCATGACGAACGCCCCCACCGCAAGGACGATGGCGATCTGGGCGACGCCGCCCGGGAGCGCGACGTAGCTCATCTCGCGCAGCTCGCGGATCGAGAACTCGACCCCGAGCGCGAACAGCAGCAGCACGACGCCGACGTCGGCGAGCACGGAGATCCGGTTCTCCTCGCCGGCCACTTCAGGGGAGAGGGCGCCGATCACGATCCCGGCCAGGAGGTAACCGATGATCGCCGGCTGCCGGAAGCGCAGCGCGATCGCACCGCCCACGAGGGCGGCCGCCACGGCGCCGCCAAGCTGGAGGATGAAGCTGAGCTGCTCGGTCAGCTCGAGGTCGAACGCGAACGCCG
>JBFKVO010000050.1:0-6701 GCA_041639095.1 Candidatus Limnocylindrales bacterium
ATCGACGCCGGGCCCCAACCGCCGTTGTGGCTGTCGTCCCAGCTCTCCCACTCGCGGATCCGGCCGCCCAGCTCGCGCTGGAACGCGTCCGAGGTGTCCGCGTGGCCGAGGATGGCGAGGACCATCTGGACGCCGGCCGGGGCGCACCAGTCTTTCGTCACCTGGCTGCTGAACATCGCCCCCGCCTCGGCGGCGGACAGGATCGAGACGTCGACGGGTTCGCGGACGGGCGTCGGGACCGGGGTGGGTTCGGGCGTCGGCGGCGCCGGGGTGGCGGCAGGGTCCACGGTCGGTGGCGGCGTTGCCGGCAGGACCGTCGGGACCGGCGTCGCCGGCGGGGCCGTGTAGACGACCGTCGGCAGGGTCGAGCGCTGCGGCACGGGCCCGGCGATGAACCGTTCGACCCGCCGCTCCAGGGACTCGAAGCGGTCCCCGGCGCCGAAGGCGTTCGTCCAGACGGCGCCGACGAGGAGCATCGTCCCGAGCGCCCCGACGGCGACGACGGCGCGCCACGGCCGCCGCCGCGCAGGGGCGGCCGGGATGGCGCGGATGACGAGGGGGTCCGAGCGGCGGCGACGATCCACGGGCTGTGCTCCAGCGGGCAGTATGGCCCGGACTCGACGAACAGGCTTCCGACGATGCGACGGCGGGCGTCGCGCCGGGGCCGCCGCGTGACCCGTCCGGCCCGTTCGTGCGACCATCAGCGACGCATCCCCACACCGGACCACCGCGCCCAGGAGAGCCGCCCGTGACCCGCTTCGAGCCGAACCTCCGGATCCCCGGCCCCACCGCCCTGCCGCCGTCCGTCCGCGAGGCGGGAGCCCGCCAGATGATCAACCACCGCGGCCCCGAGTTCGCGGCGATGCTCGCCCGGATCCTCGACGGGATGCGCCCCTACTTCGGGACGAGCTCCGACATCGCGATGCTCTCGTCCGCCGGCACGGGCGGGCTCGAGGCGGCCGTGGTGAACACGCTCTCGCCGGGTGATCGGGTGCTCGGGGTGAGCATCGGCTCGTTCGGCGACCGCTTCGCGAAGATCGCCGCGGCGTACGGAGCGGACGTGAAGAAGCTCGACGTCGAGTGGGGGCGGGCCGCCGACCCGGACGACGTCGCCGCCGCGCTCCGCGACGGCGCCCCGTACCGCGCGGTCCTCCTCACCCACAACGAGACCTCGACCGCGGTGATGAACCCGATCCCGGCCCTCGCGGCCGCGATCCGCGCCGCCTCCCCGGACACGCTCGTCCTCGTGGACTGCGTCTCGAGCCTCGGCGCCGTGCCGTTCGAGATGGACGCCTGGGGCATCGATGTCGTCGTGACCGGGTCGCAGAAGGCCTGGATGGCGGCCCCAGGGTTGGCGATGGTGGCCGCATCCGACCGCGCCTGGGCCGCGATGGAGACGGCCCGGATGCCGCGCTTCTACCTCGACCTGCGTGCCCACCGCGACGCGGCCGCCAACGGCCAGACGCCGTGGACGCCGGCGATCGCCGTCGTCTTCCAGGTGGACGAGGGGCTCCGGCTCATGGCCGCCGAGACGCCGGCCGGCATCTTCGCCCGCCACGAGGCGTGCGCCGCCGCCTCGCAGGCCGGGCTCGAGGCCCTCGGCTTCGAGCTCTTCGCCGACGCGGCGGTCCGCTCGAAGACGGTGACCGCGGCGAACGTCCCCGACGGCCTCGACTGGAAGGCGTTCAACGGCGAGATCAAGCGCCGCGGCGTCGTCCTCGCGGGTGGCCAGGGCAAGCTCACCGGGAAGGTCTTCCGGCTCGGCCACCTCGGGTCGGTGACGGTCGGCGAGATCATCGATGCGATCGCGACGATCGAGGCGGTCTCGATCGAGCAGGGCCGCGCCGTGACGCCGGGGAGCGCCGTCGCCGCCGCCCAGCGGGCGGCCCTCGAGGCCGCCGGCACGGTCCGACCCGCCACCGCGGGCGCATGAGGATCCTCGTCGCCGAGCCGATCGCGCCGGAGGGCCTCGCGCGCCTCCGCGCCGAGCACGACGTCGACGAGCGGACCGGCCTCTCGCCCGAGGAACTCCTCGCGGCCATCGACGGCTACGACGCGCTCGTCGTCCGCAGCCAGGTCCGCGTCGACGCCGAGCTGATCGCCGCCGGGACGCGGCTCGTCGTCATCGGCCGGGCGGGCGTCGGGGTCGACAACGTCGATCTCGACGCGGCGACCCGCGCCGGGATCACCGTCGTCAACGCGCCGACCGGGAACACGATCGCCGCCGCCGAGCACACGCTCGCGCTCATGTTCGGCCTCGCGCGACGGATCGCACCGGCCGATGCGTCCGTCCGCGCCGGTGAGTGGCGGCGCACCGCGTTCACCGGCCAGGAGCTGCGCGGCAAGACGCTCGGGCTCATCGGCCTCGGGAAGATCGGCCAGGCCGTCGCCGACCGGGCGCGCGCCCTCGAGATGTCGATCCTCGGCGTGGACCCGTACGTGACACCCGAGCAGGCCGGGCAGCGCGGGATCCAGCTCGTGGACCTCGACACGCTGCTCGCCCAGGCCGACGTCGGGTCGGTCCACGTCCCGCTGTCGCGCGCGACGAAGCACCTGATCGGACCGAAGACGATCGCCCGGATGAAGCCGGGGGCGCTCCTCCTGAACGTCGCGCGCGGCGGGATCGTCGACGAGGCGGCCGTCGCCGCGGCGCTCCGCGACGGGCGGCTCGGCGGGGCGGCGATCGACACCTTCGAGCGCGAACCGCCGGCCGACTCGCCGCTCCTCGACGCGCCGAACACGCTCCTCACCCCGCACCTCGGCGCGTCCACGGCCGAGGCCCAGGTCCTCGTCGCCGAGGAAGTCGCCGAGCAGGTCCTCGACGTCCTCGCCGGCCGGAGCGCGCGCTACGCGGTGAACGCGCCGCTCCTGACGCCGGAGATGGCGCAGGCGATCGGCCCGTACCTGCCACTCTCGGAGATCCTCGGGCGCTTCTTCGCGCAGTTCTGCCGGACCGGCGTCCACACGCTCACCCTCGAGATCGCCGGGGAGCCCGCCGCGTACGACGCGGCGCCGATCGCGGCGGCGACCCTGCGCGGGATCCTCGAGACATCCACGACGGAGCGGGTGAATCTCGTGAACGCGGCCGCCCTCGCGAAGGCCCGCGGGATCACGGTCGTCGAGCGCAAGACCCCGAACGCGGGCCAGTTCACGGCCCTCGTGACGCTGTCCGGCGACGCGGGCGGGGAGACCGTCACCGTCGCCGGTACCGTCGTCAACGGCGAGCCAAGGCTCACCCGCCTGAACGACTACTGGCTCGACCTCGCGCCGGTCGGCGTGATGCTCATCACGCGCCACCGCGACCAGCCGGGGACCGTCGGGCGGATCGGGCTCATCCTCGGCGAGGCCGACGTGAACATCAGCGCGATGCATCTCGCGCGGACGGCGCCGCGCCAGGACGCGCTGATGATCCTCGCCCTCGACGACGACCTGACACCGGCGGTCGAGGACGCGATCCGGGCACACTCCTCGGTCATGGACCTCTGGACGATCCGGCTCGGGGAGCGCGGATGATCCCGCCCGACCTCGACGCGACGGTCGTCCTCGTCCGCCACGGCGAGTCGACCTTCGTCGCCGAGGGCCTCTTCCAGGGCCAGGCCGACGCGCCGCTCTCGGACGTCGGGCGACAGCAGGCCGACCTCGTGGCGGCGCGCCTCGCCCGCCCCGCCGCCTCCCCTGCCCTGCCGCTCCCGGCCGGCCCGCCGCTCGAGATCGTCCACTCGCCGCTCAGCCGTGCTGCCGACACGGCCCGCGCCATCGGCGAGGCCTGCGCGGCGCCGGACGCGTTCGGGGTGGAGGTGCCGGTCCGCGCCGACCTCGGCTTCTTCGAGATCGGCCAGGGCGAGTGGGAGGGACGGCCCTCGGCCGAGATCGCCGAGCGCTGGGGTTCGGAGCTTGCGGCCTGGCGCCGCGACCCGGTCGCGAACTGGGCGCCCGGCGGCGAGTCGATCGTCGAGGTCGACAAGCGCGTCCGGCCGGCGCTCGCGACGCTCCTCGAGCGGCTGGCTCTGGGCCGCGCGCCCGGCACGCTCGACCGCTCCCAGGTCCTCGGCTACATCGGGGCCCGACCGGACCAGGGCTGGTCGGTCATCGTCGCCCACGACGGGCTGTTCAAGCTCGCGACGCTCGCGCTCCTCGACCTGCCGCTCGAACGGTTCTGGGCCTTCCCGTTCGCCCTGTGCGGGATCACGATCGTCGAGATCGGCGGCGGCCGCGCGCGTCTCCTCGCCCACAACCTGACGGACCATCTCGCGCCGCTCGAGAGCCCGGAGGCCCTCGAGGCCGCGGCCCGACGGAGGGCGTCCGGAGCGCTCTAGCTTCGGAGCCCGCTGGCGCCGACGCCGGCTAGCGGCGGCGCAGGCCCCGACCGCGGCGCGACCAGCGCTCCTTGCGGCGGAACAGGAGGCGCAGCAGGCCGACGCGCAGCCGGCGGTGCGCATCGCGCAGCGCCTTCGTCCGATCGCTGTCGAGGGTCCGCCCGCCATAGGCGACCTCGACCTTCGCCCGGGCGACGGTCTGGAGCTCCGGCCGCGACGACGGGATCACGTCCGCGAGCGACCCCGCGTATTCGAACACCGTCTGCGACGGCCGCGCCCCGAAGCCGAGGCGGCCGGCAAGCCGGCTGACACCCCGCCAGGCCGCATCCGCGCCGAGTTCGCCCCGCGGGCCACGCTGCCAGAGGACGAACGCGAGGACGCTGAACGCGACGGCGAGGAGGAGCGCGATCGCGATGTACGGACCGGGCTGATCGGATCCCGGCGGCAGCGGCACCGCCCCGCCGGGGCCGAGCGGTGGATCGGTCTCGTCGTCGAGCCGGCTCGTGCCGAACGGGCCGGTCGGCGTCGGGGTCGGTGCGGCGGTCGGGACCACCTGGCCCTCCACGAGCGGCTCGTCGCGCGCCACGCCGCCCCCGGTCGGATCGAAGTCCACCCAGCCGTAGCCGGGGAAGTAGACCTCGACCCAGGCGTGGGACTGGGCGTTCCGGATCGTCTCGATGCCGGTCGCGGGATCGCGCTGGCCGGGCAGGTAGCCCTGGGCGATCCGGGTCGGGATCCCCTGGCTGCGGAGGAGGATCGCCATCGTCGTCGCGTAGTACTGGCAGTAGCCGCGCTTCGACCAGGCGAAGCACTCGACCGTGCTGCGCTCGCCGCACGGGACGTCCGTGACGTTCGTGTCGTAGGTGAACCGGGACGGGTCGCGCAGCACCCGGACCATCGTCTCCGCGAGGTCGTACGGGGTGTCGCCCGGCGCCTCCGCCTTGATCTCGTTGAGCAGCCGCTCGGCCTCGGGGCCGATCACCCCGGGGGCCACGTCGCGGTAGCGCACGCGGACCTCGACCGGGTAGTCCGCGCCGGCCACCCGCAGGCGGTTCTTCGTGAGGCCGCCCGGGACGTCGTCGAACGTCGGCACGAGCGCCGTGACCGTGTAGCCGGCGGTCCCGTTGCGCTCCAGGCCGGCGAAGAAGCCGCCCGGCTCGATCGACGTGAGCGTCGTGTCGTGGTTCACGCTGGCGACCGCCTGCGGGCTGAAGATGAAGGTCCCGCGGTAGCCCTGATCGATCTCGAGGACCTCGAAGGCCACCTCGCGGCGCGCGTCGGCGACTGTCGCGTCGTCGAGCGACCCGGTGAGCACGATGTCGCCGGCCGCTCGGTCGGCGGCGGTGACCGGACCCCACGACCACGTCCGCTGGTCGAACCGGTCGTAGGTCGCGGCACGCCAGTAGAAGGGCCGATCGCCCTCCGACGTCGGGACGCGGATCTGGAGCGCGACCGCGTCGTTCGTCGTCCAGCTGCCGGTGATCGTCGTCGAGGACCCGATCCAGAGCCCGGGGAGCGGCCGCGTCGCGCCGCCGCTGGGGAGGTACGGCTGGAGCGCCTGGCTGATGTCGGCGATCCGCTGCGGGAAGTCCGACCAGAGCCCCTGAAGCGGCGCGGACGACGCCGTCAACGTGAGGGAGAGCGAGCCCATGACCGCGATCGCGACGAAGATCCCTCCGCCACGCAGGTACATCGTCCGCACGACGGCCGGATCCCCGATCCGGCGCCGCACCCACGCGGCCTGCTCGTCGAACGCATGCGAGCGGACGAGGAGGACCAGGGCGGCGATCGAGAACAGCGTGAGGAAGTGGAGCATCTCGCGATCGGTGGGCGCCATGCTCGCGACGATGAGGAGCCCGAGGACCGTCACCGCATCGATCGGGCGCCGGTGGGCGAACACCGTATACGCGGCGTACTGGCCGGCCCCCCACGCGACGATCCCGAATGCGAGGAGGTGGTGCCCGAGCTGGCGAGTGAGTCGCAGCTCGCGGATCGCGAGGTCCACCCATGCCCCGACGGACGAGGCGGCGGTCGCCGTGAACCAGTCGATGGGCGTCCCGCCCTCGGTCAACACCTCACCGACGATCACAGGCAGGATGAGGGCCGCGGCCACGGCACCCGCGAGGTGCGCCGTCCAGCGGCCCAGGCGAGCCTTCGCCGCGAGGAACCCCGCGGCGACGCCGAGCAGCGCGGCCGGCGCGAGGAAGTCCGTCAGGTCCGGGTCCGTCACCCATCCCGGCTCGTCGAGCGCCCATCCAAGGGCCAGCGCCATGAGCGCGACGACCGCGAGGGTCAGCCAGCCCTCGGCGGGTCCGCCAAGGATCGCCGGCAGCGGGCGCCGGGCCGGCGCCACCGCGGTCGCGGCGCTCATCCGACGAGGACCTC
>JBFKVO010000051.1:0-6631 GCA_041639095.1 Candidatus Limnocylindrales bacterium
GGATGCTCACCGGGGACATCGGCCGGCTCGCCGAGCTCGCCCGGGACGACGGCCTCGGCGGCGCCGCGCTGCGCCTCTTCCATCCGCTGAAGTTCATGCTCGCCTCGCCTGCCGAGGACGCGGCCGAGATCCTCACACGGCTCGGACCCGAGGTCTGGGTCGAGGACAAATACGACGGGATCCGAGCCCAGCTCCACAAGGAGGGTCACGAGGTCCGCCTGTACTCGCGCGACCTCCACGACGTGAGCGGCCAGTTCCCCGAGGTCGTCGAGGCCGCACGCGGCCTATCCTGGGACGGGATCCTCGACGGCGAGGTCCTCGCCTTCCGCGACGGCGCGGTGCTCCCGTTCCTCGCCCTCCAGGCCCGGCTCGGACGGAAGGACCCGTCGGCCGCGATGCGTGCCAAGGTCCCGGTCATCTTCGTCGCGTTCGACGCGCTCGGGGTCGGGCCCGGCGGCGGAGCTCCGGTCGAGCCGCTCCTGCGGCTGCCGCTCAGCGAGCGACGCGCGCGACTGGGATCGCTCGGCATGCCCGTCGCGGCCGTCGCCGCCGGGGGAGCCGGGACCGCGCCGGCCGACCTGCCAAGCGGCGCGTTCGCGCTCTCCCACCTGTCGCGCGCCGACTCGGTCGAGGCCCTCGAGGAGCGCTTCGCCGCGGCACGGGCGCGCCGCAACGAGGGCCTCATGGTCAAGGACCCGTCGAGCGTCTACTCGCCGGGCCGGCGCGGGATGGGCTGGCTGAAGATGAAGAAGGCGCTTGCGACCCTCGATTGCGTCGTCGTCGGTGTCGAGGTCGGCCACGGCAAGCGTCACGGCGTCCTGTCCGACTACACGTTCGCGGTCCGCGACGAGGAGCACGACCGGCTGGTCACGATCGGCAAGGCCTACAGCGGGCTGACCGACGCCGAGATCGCCGAGATGACCCGCTGGTTCGAGGGGCACACGATCTCGCGCCACGGGCGCTACCGCGTCGTCGAACCGACGGTCGTCGTCGAGATCGCGTTCGACGTGATCATGCGCTCGACCCGCCACAAGTCGGGCTTCGCCCTTCGCTTCCCGCGGATCGTCGCGCTCCGGCCCGATAAGGCGGCCGTCGAGGCGGACACGCTCGACACGGTGCGCCGCCTCCACGCCGAGCTCCAGCAGGGCGCCGAGCATCTCGTCACGGCCGGGGCTCGAAACGTCTGACGGGTCACTCACGGGCGTCGGCGCGACGCTAGACTCTGGGCATGTTCGGCGGCATGCCAGGCGACACGAACCAGGTCCACCTGACGCTCTACACGGACTCGCACGTCGTGCGCGGCACCGTCGCGACCCGTCAGCGCCGGCTGACCGACATCCTCAACCAGGCCGAGCACGAATTCCTCGTCATCTACGACGCGACGATGGACGAGTTCGGATCGCGAGACCAGCCGCTCAGGTCCGAGTACGCGCAGATCAACCTCGGCGCGGTCCTGTTCGCCGTCTCCGACGCCCCGATCGAGCCGCTGCCCGAGCTTCGCACGCCCAAGGTCGCCGAGCAGGCACTCATCTCGATCCCCCCGTTCCGCATCACCGGCCGGATCCATCTCATGCCCGGTCGACCGCTCGACGACGCGCTCGAGGAGCTCCTCGGGCGGTTCATCCCCGCCACCGACGTCGTGTTCTGGTCGGATCGCGTGGGCGAGCCGCGCGTGCAGGCCCAGATGGTCGCGTTCAACCATGCGCGTGCCCAGATCCTCGCGCCGCACCGCGAGGTCGACCCATGGGCAGGGCTCGACCGGAGCGCGGCGGATGCCGACGCCGCGCCCGCATCCGGCGGGGCCGGGTTCGGAGAGTCGACCGGCTGAGGTCCCCGCCCCGTCAGGGCGCGGTCCGCCCCGATCCGGACCCCGTCAGCGCTCGACCGGCAGATCGAGCCGGTCGCCCCAGTCGGCCCAGCCCCCGTCGTACACGCCGACGTCCTCGTGGCCGAGCAGCATGAGGATCCAGGCGAGCTTCGCAGCCGCGACCCCCGATCCGTCGTAGCACACGATGCGCGGGCCGCGGCTCACGTTCGCCTTCAGGAGCAGGCTGCGGAGTCCCGCGCTGTCGCGCAGGCGCTGCGAGCCCGGCTCGGTCATGAGGCCGACCGGCACGTTGATCGCGCCCGGGATGTGCCCGAGCCGCCGGGCATTGCCCTCCATCCCGCGGAACTCGGCGGGGGCCCGCGCGTCGACGATCACGACGCCGCTCGTCCCCAGCAGGCCGCGCATGTCCGCGGTCGTCAGGCGCTGGCGGGCATTGAGCCGCGGCGTGAACGTGACGCGTGTCGGTGCCGGGCTCATCGTCGAGACCGGGCGCCCGGCCTCGACCCAGGCAGGCAGGCCACCGTCGAGGATCCGCGCGGATTCGAACCCATAGACGCGGAACGTCCACCAGGTCCGCGCGGCGTAGAGCGAGGCGGTGTCGTCGTAGAGGACGACCTCCATCCCGTTCCCGATTCCGGCCGCGGACGCCGCGGCGGCGACCTGGTCGGGTCCCGCGATGGCGATGCTCCGACCATCGGCGCCCGTGTCCACGAGACCGGTCGACCAGTCGAGATGGGTCGCGCCCGGCAAGTGGCCGGCCGCGAAGACGTCGGCGCTGGTCCCGTCCGGCCGCCAGCGTACGTCGACGACGCGAACCTCCGGTCGCTCGATGTTCGCCGCGAGCCAGTCGACGGTCGCGATCGACTCGAGGCGGGCGAACCCGTTCACGTCCGCGCGGGCTCGATCATCGGTGGCGGCGATCGGGGAGGGCCGGCATCGCCGGTATCATACGGGCGTGGTCTCCCCCTTCATGTCCGACGGCGACAAGCTGGCCGCCGTCCGGGCCGGGCTGCCCGCGCTCGCCGCCGGGATCTACCTCAACACGGGCTCCGTCGGGCCGCTGCCCGCCGAGACGGCGAAGGCGATGGCGGACATCGACGCCTATGAGCTCACGACGGGTCGGGCGAGCCGCGCCTACTTCCTCGACCTGTTCGACCGGCTCGCCGAGGCCCGGGCCGCGGTCGCCGCGCTGCTCACGACCGACGTCGACACGATCGCGCTCAACCACGCCACGACAGACGGGATGAACATCGCGGTCTGGTCGATCGACTGGCGGCCGGGCGACCACGCCGTCTCGACCCGTCACGAGCATCCCGGGGGTCTCGGGGCCATCTACGCCCTGCGCGAGCGCTCGGGGGTCGAGGTGACCTTCGTCGAGATCGCGGACGACGCGGACGACGAGGCGGTCGTCGCCGCCTTCGAGCGCGCCCTGACGCCGCGGACGCGGCTCGTCGCCCTGTCGCACGTGCTGTGGACCACCGGGCGCCTCATGCCCGTCGCGCGGATCGCCGAGGTCGCCCACGCCACCGGCGCCCGGGTCGTCGTGGACGGTGCCCAGACGGCCGGCGCGATCCCGATCGACGTCGCGGCGACCGGGGCCGACCTGTACGCGATCTCCGCCCAGAAGTGGCTCCTCGGGCCGGAGGGGATGGGCGCGCTCTGGTGCCGGCCGGAGATCCTCGACCGGGTCCTCCCCGCGTTCGGCGGCTACTGGAGCTTCGAGACCGTCGATTCGGCCGGGACCGGGGTGTTCCACCCGTCCGCGCGGCGGCTGGAGTCGAGCGGCTGGCACCGCCCGTCCATCGTCGGGTTCGCGCGGAGCGTCGGCTGGCTGTCGATGTTCGTCGGGCTCGACTTCGTCTATCGGCGCGGCGCCGCCCTTGCCCGCCGGGCGCACACCGCGCTCGCGGCGGTGCCGGGCGTGACCGTCCTCACGCCCGCGGAGCGGATGGCCGGCCTCGTCACCTTCCGGATCGCGGGCTGGCCGAGCGAGGACGCCCTCGACGAGCTCGGGGCACGCGTCTTTGCGATCGCCCGGGTCATGCCGCTCGTCGACGCGGTGCGGATCAGTGTCGGGTTCTTCAACTCGGAGGAGGAACTCGACCGGTTCGTCGACGCGGTCCGCCTCCTCGCCGAGCACGACCCCGCGTCGCTCCCGGCGCGCCGCATCCTCACCGTCATCGGCGAGCCCGGCCCGGGTACGGGTCCGCCGCCCGACGATGGTTGAGCCCGTTCGCCGCCGGTCGCAGCTCGAGATCCGCTGGCGCCAGTTCCGGAACGCGCCTCGGCCGATCGTCCGGGCGGTCCTGAGCAGCCTCATCGTCGCGATCGTCCTCGGTCTCGCGTACCTCGCGTACGACGTCGCGATCGAGCGCGGTGCCGTCCTTCCCGGCGGTGACCTGCGGACCCTGTTCCTCGTCGTCGACGTCGTGATCGTCCTCGCCGCCGGCTCGTTCGTGACGTGGCTCGTCGTGCCGCAACCGGCTGGCTCGGGCGGCCGTCGCGTCCGGAGTCCGTGGAGCGCCGCGCTCGGGCTGTTCGCCGCCGTCCCGATCGCCTACCTCACGCTCGTGATCGTCGTCCAGGTGCTCCGGCCACTGTTCGTCGGCTAGTCGTACAAGTGGTGCCTGCGGGCACCGACCGGACTAGCGTGACGCGGGGCATCCGCGGTACCCTCGCCGGGCACTGATCTTCCGGGGGTCGGGTATCCGTCTCTCCGGACCGGGTTCCTGAGGACGTCGCCGTGTCCATCGACGAACAGCACGTCGCACTGCCGAAGCTCTACGGCGCGCCGGCCTACGCACGGCCGCGCCCGCCCGTGAGCCCCTCGCCGCGCCCCTTCGATCCGGACGACATGCCGATCGCCGCCGCGCGCACGGACGACGAGCAGGCGTTCCTCGACAGCCTCCCGGCGCGGGCGTTCGTGCCCGGCGGGTACCGGCTCGAGGGCGCGGACCAGAACGGTTCCGACCGGGACAAGCTCGATGCCCATCCGTTCACCCTGCGGACGATCGCCGGGAAGCTGTTCGGCTCGGGCTCCTAGGCCGACCCACGCCCCACCCGGCCTCCCGCGGGTATCCCCCGGCATCGCGCGATGCTAGGATCGCCGGCGTTCGTGGGGGAGTAGCTCAGTGGTGAGAGCAGCCGTCTTATACACGGCCGGTCCCTGGTTCGAATCCAGGCTCCCCCACCAGCCCTCGAGCGCCGCGCCGGCGCGTCCGATCAGGACGCCGTCCGCAGCAGTTCGACGATCCGCTCGCGCCGATCGGGGCTGAGGGTGCGCTGCGCGGGGAGCGCGGCAAGCCAGGCGGGCAGCTGCTCCTCGGTGATGACCGCGCACTGCGGCGTTCGCGCCAGCGACGTGTCGGGCGCGACGATCGCCGCATGGACCTTCACGACGAAGTCGCGATCGTCCGCCCCGAACCAGCGGCGGAGGCGCTCGATGTCGCGCGCCGCGCGATCGAGCGGGTTCTCGATCGGGACCCAGCGCCCGTCGGCCGTACGGGCCTCCCAGGTATGCCCGTGACGACGGGTCATGGCGGCGGGTGGGAGCTCGGCGACGATCGCGGCCCCGAACGGCCCGACGATCACCTCCGGCAGCACGCGACCATCCGGGAGCCGCACGCGGGTCACGACGACGCACTGGTCGCCGAGGTGCTGGGCCATCCGGACCGCCGGCGGGACCCGCGGCCGGGCCGTCGCCTGCTCGAGGACGGTCGCCAGCCGGACGACGCCCGCCAGGCCGAAGCCGGCGGGAGCGGTGAGCGCGAACGACCAGGCGGCGACGCCGGCCACGATCTCGACCGGGGCCGGCCGCGCCGACGGCATGAACTGGGCGAGGAACGGCGTCCCGAAGATCAGGTAGCCGAGGACGATGGCGCCGGTGAACAGGATGGCGCCGACGACGAAGCCCTTGACGAGGGAGCCGCGCGCGATCGGCTGCTGGTAGCTCGACGCGTGGATGACCTGCACCCGACCATCCTCCGCGACGGCCGGAGCCCGGACCAATGGCACCATCGGGCTAGCGCCCCGCGCCGACATGCCCAGCGGCCCCCGCACACCGACCCGGACCGCACCGGGCGCGGTGCCCGCCCGCACCGGAACCGCACGACGCGCCGATCCTCGCACGCGTGCCGGGGACGATGCGCTGACCGGTAGGGGGACGCCCGTACCATTGTCCGGCCTCGCGCGCGCGGGCCATCCTCGGGTCGACCGGGTGGACCCACCCGCGCAGAGGAGTCTCCGTGCCCATCGCGAACGACGCGCACTCGTCCCCGGCCCGGTCGCGCGGCGCCGTCGCCGCCCGCCGGACCGATGCGCCGCGCCGAGGCTCGGCCGAGCCGTCGCGCCGTGGTGCCCGGGGCGCCGTGCACCGCTGGTGGCCGGCTGCGATCGCGGCATGCCTCCTCGTGCTCTCGGCAGTGATGCCCGCGTTCGCGGTCTCCGGCCCGACGCGGCTGTCCGACCCGGCCGTCTCGCCGCGATCGGCCCCACCCACGACCACGATCACCTTCGAGGTGACGTACCGCAATCGCGAGGGATCGCCGCCCGACTTCGTGCGCGTGGTCATCGGCGGCGCCACCCACGAGATGACCGGCACCGGCGACACCTGGAAGACGGGCGTCCGGTTCACCTACAGCGCGAAGCTCGGCCTCGGGACGCACGACGTCACGTTCGTCGCCCAGGACCGTGAGAAGTTCGCGGACGAGGTCTCCGGCGGGAGCTTCACGATCGCGTGGCCGCCGTCGCCGACGCCGACCCCGGCGCCGACCCCGAAGCCCACGCCGGCCCCCACCCCGACCC